>WGAB01000026.1 GCA_015489295.1 Caldifarciminota bacterium | reverse complement strand
GCCACACCTGGCGCCAGCGCATCAGTTACAGCCTTTCGGCCGACGAGCGGCGCGACCTGGCCCGGGGCACCCACATCCTCACCCTGCCGCGGTTCTCGGCCAACCTGTTCAGTTTCCGCTACGGCAATCTGGACGCCTCGGGCAACCTCGCGTTTGAAGGGGGCAAGGACGCCGACACCCTGCCCTATCGGTGGGTGCTCAAGACCCATCCCTCGGCCTCCTGGCCCTTCCAATGGTTGCGGTACCTGCAGGTGCGGCCCTCCCTGAACCTCACGGCCACCCTCTACGACCGCGATACCGCCGGACACCTGCGGGCCCGGGCCATCCCCCAGCTGCAGGTTCAAACCAGCACGGTGATCTACGGCCTTTCGCGCTTCGGGATCGGACCGGTGGAGCGGATCCTGCAAACCCTCAAACCCCGGCTGACCTTCAGCTATGTGCCGAAAATCGACCAGAACTGGATTGACCCTTTCCGGGGGAACGGGCCGATCCCCGGCATGCGGCGGGGAACCTTCACCCTGAGCAACGACTACGAGGCCAAGGTGCGCCGGGGCGATCAAACCACCAAGGTGCCCTTCTTGAGCTCCAGCATGAGTGTTTCGTACGACCTGGACCGGCCGGCGGGCCAGCGGGTTCTGCCGGTGCAGGCGCAGGCCCGGCTCTTTCCGGGCCGTCCGGTCAACAGCCGGCTCTCCCTCACCATAGACCCCTACAGCCGGGACATCACCCAGCTTTCGGTCACAAGCGACCTCTCATGGTCCTTCCGGCTCACGGCCCAGGGCGTGCAGGCCGACACCCTGCCCCCGGACACCGCCGATACCACACGTACCGACACCACAGGCACCCGGGCCCAGGTCCCCCTGCGCTGGTCCATCAAGGTCCAGCACACCTACAGCTGGCGCCCCTCCCGGCGCAACTTCCTGGATCTTTCGGTGAGCGGCACCCCCACCCGCCATTGGCGCCTGAGTTATCGGGTGAGTTACGACGCCGTGGAACAGCGGATCCTGAGCCAGAGCCTTTCGCTGCAGCGCGACCTGCACTGCTTCCAGGCCCAGTTTCGGTGGAGTTCCTTTGGGGGGTCCTGGATTTACGACTTTCGGATCTGGATCAAGGCGCTGCCCGACATCAAGATCCAGCGGTCCTTCCTGGAGGCGTTACTCCCCGGCTGAGGGCTCCTCTTCCCGGTCCTTGGCCTCCTCCCACAGGGCGTCCATCTCCTCCAGGCTCATGGCTTTGAGGTCGCGGCCCTGCCGGCGTGCGCCCTGTTCAATGGCCTGGAACCGCCGGATGAACTTGAGGGCGGTTTGCCGCACCAGGTCTTCGGCGTTGAAGCCCAGGTGGCGGGCCAGGTTCACCAGGGCGAAGATGAGGTCACCGAGTTCCTCGCCGATCCTTTCCCGGTTGCCCTCCTGCTTCAGGGCCTCGCGGATCTCGCGAACCTCTTCCTCCACCTTGTCCAGGGGGCCTTCCACCGAATCCCAGTCAAAGCCCACGCGGGCGGTTTTCTCCTGCACCTTCTGGGCCAGCAGCAGGGCCGGCAACGACCGGGGCACCGAATCCAGGAGCCCTCCCTTTTTGGACTTCTCCCAGTTTTCCAGGAGCTCCTGCTGGGTTTCAAAGCGGCGGGTTCCGAACACATGGGGATGCCGCTCAATGAGCTTGGTTTTCAGGTCTTCCAGCATCTCGGCGGCCGTGAAGTTGCCCAGTTCCTCCTGGATGACGGTGTGCAGCAGCACCACCAGGATGGCATCGCCGAGTTCCTCCTTGAGCTGGCGGGGATCGTTTTTCTCGATGGCGTCCAGCACCTCGTAGGCTTCCTCAATGAGGGCGTAGCGCAGGGAATAGTTGGTTTGCTTGCGGTCCCACGGGCAGCCGTCGGGTGCCCGGAGCCGTCGCACGATGGCCAGGACCTCTTCAAAGGTTGCCATGGGGGTTCGCCTCCTCGGCTTCCAGGTCCAGGGTTTCGGTGAGCCGCAGGATCCGGGCCGGCACCGGCGCCTCGGCCCATCGGGGCAGGTACACCTGAAGGTCCACCTCCGGGGCATCGTAGGGGGTGCGGCCGACCACGCGGCCGTTTTCCCGGCGTTCGGGCAGCACCGGTACCACCTGCTGCACCAGGCGTTCCTGGGCGCGGCGCACGAGGGCATGCGCCACTTCGTGGATCACGGTCAGGCGGTCTTCCAGGGTCTCCCGGGGCACGGGGTCCTCCAGGGCGGCGGCCGGTGTACCCGGCTCGGGCCAGAAGGGGAACACGCCGATCCGCTCAAAGGCCGCGTTTTCCAGAAAGGTGAGGAGTTCGGCGAACTGCTCGTCGGTTTCGCCGGGGAACCCCACGATGACCTCGGTGCGCAGGTACCAGTGGGGCAGGTGCTCACGGAACAGGGCCACGGCCCGGCGCACGGCCCGCGCGCCGCCGGCCCGCTGCATCCGCCGGAGCAGGGGCTCGGCCGCATGCTGGATGGGCATTTCCACATAGGGCACAAGGTGCGGATGCCCCTGGAACGCCGCGATCAGGCCCTGCGTGACATGCACGGGATGCAGGTACAGGAGCCGGAGCCAGAAGGAATCCGGCAGGCCGGCCACGGCCTCCAGGAGGTCCTGCAGGGTTTGGCGGGGCTTCAGGTCGTGGCCGTAATCGCCCAGGTCCTGGGCCACCAGGATCACCTCGCGGGTGCCCGCCTCCACGAGGTGCCGGATCTCGGCCACCACATCGGCCACCGGGCGTGAGCGCTGGCGCCCGCGGATGGCCGGAATGGTGCAGAAACTGCAGGCATGGTTGCAGCCGTCGGCGATCTTGACATAGCGGAACGGGCTGGGCCGGGGCAGAAACCGGGGCGTGCGGTGGTCCAGCAGGAACCGGGGTGGCTGCTGCCGCTGTGGGCGAAACCCGGGCCGCTGCAGGGCCTGGAGCACCGCCGGAATCTCATCAATCCCCAGGATGGCGTCGGCCCGGAGCACCTCGGCGGGCAACGCCCGGCGGAACCGTTCCACCAGGCACCCGGTGACCCCCACGAAGGCCACCTCGCCCCGGTCGCGGCGCCGGAGCCATTGCCGGATCTCGGCCAGCGATTCCTCTAAGGCCGGCCGGATGAAGGCGCAGGTGTTGATGAGCACATGGGTCGCCTCTTCGGGCTCGGCGGTCACCGGCACCCCGGCCTGCCGGAGGAGCCCCTGGAGCACCTCGGAATCCACCTCGTTCTTGGGGCACCCCAGCGTGACCACCGCCACCCGGAAGGGTCGGGCACGATCCCGATCCTCTGGGGATTTCATAGGCCTTGAAATATACACGGACCGGACCCACAATAAAACCCGTTTCCAGGAGGACGTCATGCGCTTCTCTACAGCCCTTCGGGAACCCGCCCGCCGGTTTCTGGAATCCCTGGGTCATGCCGACATCGTGATCGGCATCCCGGCGTACAACAACGACCGGACCATCGCCAATGTCATCCGGATCGCTGCCCTGGGCCTGGGCATGTACTTTCCCGACTACGACGCCCTGATTTTGGTGGCCGACGGCGGCTCGGTGGACGACACCCGGGAACTCGCCGAGGCCGTGGAACTCGGCACCTACCGGGTGGAAAAACTGGTCACCATTTACCGGGGCGTGCCGGGCAAGGGCTCGGCCATCCGGGCCATCTTTGAGGCCGCCAACTTCCTGAAGGCCCAGGCCGTGGTCACGGTGGACGCCGACCTCCGGTCTATCACCCCCGAGTGGATCAAGAACCTGGTGGACCCCATCATCGACCTGGGGTACGACTTCGTGGCGCCCCTCTATCGGCGCTACAAGTACGACGCCACCATCACGAACACCATCGCCTACACCCTCACCCGCGCCCTGTACGGCCTGCGGGTGCGCCAGCCCATCGGCGGCGACTTCGCCTTCTCTCGGGCCATGGTGCGCGAGTACCTGGAACACGATGTCTGGGAAACCGACATCGCCCGCTTCGGCGTGGACATCTGGCTGACCACCCTGGCCATCGTGAACCGGTTCCGCATCGTCCAGGCCCGCCTGGGCGTCAAGGTGCACGACACCAAGGACCCGGCCACCCACCTGGGCCCCATGTACCGCCAGGTGGTGAGCACCATCTTCTCGCTGATGGAGCAGTATGTGGACTTCTGGCGCGAGATCAAGGGGAGTAAGGAGGTGCCGGTGACCGGCGAGGAACCGCCGGGCGAACCCCAGGCCTTCAGCATCAATGTGGACGCCCTCATTGAGTACTTCAAACTGGGCATGAAAACCTTCGGCCCCTCCTGGAAACAGGTGATCAACAGCCGCACCTTCCGCCTGCTGCAGAAACTCGCCAAAACCCCGCCGGACCAGTTCGACCTGCCCGTGGAGGAATGGGCCAAAATCGTCTATGACTTCGGCATCACCTACCATACCCTGCCCCGGCAGCGCATCAAACTCATTGACATCATGGTGCCCCTGTACTACGCCCGCGTGGCGTCGCTGGTCAACGAGATCAAGGATGTGCCCGACGACGAGGTGGAATCCTTCTTTGAGCGCGATGCCGAGGCCTTTGAGAAAACCAAGCCCTACCTGATCCGCCGCTGGGACGAGGCCGAGCGGCACGCGGCCGCCGGCGGCTACGCCGGCATGATCCTGTGATCCTCCGCCCCCGGGCCCCGGTATAATTCCCCCGATGGCACGGGCGGCAATCGCGTTTCCGGGGCGACGGGTGCACCTGCTCACCTACGAGGTGCCCGAGCCGCTCTCCGTGGGCAGCCTGGTGCTGGCCGAACTCCGGGAGCAACTCCGGATCGGCGTCGTGTGGCAGGAGGAGGCCCCGGAACCTCCGCCCGGCATCACCCTCAAGCCCGCCTGGCCTTTAGGCCTGGCCCTGCCCTCCTCCCTCATGGACCTCGCCCACTGGATGACCCGCTACTACCTGGCCGAACCCGGGCAGGCGCTGTCGGCGATGATGCCCGTGGCCCTCAGCCGATGGCAGGACTACCGCGCCTTTGCCGATGAAGAAAGCCGCCCGGTCCGCCTGGAAACCCTGGTCAAAAAACTGGGCGCCCCGGAGGTGATCCGGCGCCTTCAGGAAGGCCAACTGTTCCTGCGGCCGCCGGAACCCCGGGAACCCGAGGTGGAACACCTGCCCGCCCCCCTGCCGGCCACCCCCACGCCGGACCAGGACCGTGCGCTCAAGGCCGTGCTGCCCTACCTACAACCGTCCCGGTTCCGGCCGTTTCTGCTCTTCGGCGTCACCGGCTCGGGTAAAACCATGGTCTACCTATGGCTGGCCCAGCGGGCGCTGAACGAGGGGCGTTCGGCCATCGTCCTCGTGCCCGAAATCGCGCTCACGCCCCAGCTTCTGGGCCAGTTCTACAGCCTCATGGGGCGGCGCGTGTTGCCGTACCACTCCCGCATGCATCCCCGGGAACGGCTCTATGTGTGGTGGGAAGTACAAAAGGGGCCGCGGGTAGTGGTGGGCCCCCGGTCGGCCCTGTTCCTGCCCATGGCCGACCTCGGCCTCATCGTGGTGGACGAGGAGCACGATACCTCCTACAAAAGCGACGAGGCACCCCGGTACCACGCCCGCGATGTGGCCGTAATGCGGGCCAAACTGGAGGGGGTGCCGGTGCTCTTGGGCAGCGCCTCGCCCAGCCTGGAATCCCTGCACAACGCCCTGCGCCGCCGCTATACCCTGCTCACCCTGCGGCATCGGGTGCGGGGGTACTGGTTTCCCCGCATTTCGGTCGTGGACCTGCGGCAGGAGGAAAGCCCGGGCATCGTGTCTCTGACCCTGATGGAACACCTGGCCCGCACCGTGCGCGAGGGCAAGCAGGCCATCCTCTACCTCAACCGCCGGGGCTATGCGCCGGTGCTCCTGTGCCGCAGGTGCGGCTACATCCCTCGATGCCCGCGCTGCGATGTCGCCCTCACGTACCATCGCGATGAAAACCTGCTGCGATGCCACCTCTGCGATCACCAGGAGGCCGTGCCCGATACCTGCCCCCGCTGCGGCGCCCCGGGCATGAAGCCGCTCCGCTTCGGCACCCAGCGGGTGGTTCGCCAGATCCAGCACGCCCTGCCCCGGATTCGCGTGGAACGCCTGGACCTGGACCGGGTTCGCCGCCGCCATGTGCTGCAGCAGATCTACCGCGACATGCGCGAGGGCCGGATCCAGGTGCTGGTGGGAACGCAGATGGTCACCCAGGGCCTGGACTTTCCCCAGGTGGACCTCGTGGGCGTGCTGGATGCCGACCACGACCTGGGGTTCCCCGATTTCCGGGCCGAGGAGCGGGCGTACCAGCGGTTCCTGCAGGTGGCCGGCCGGGCACGCCGGGGAGGCATCGTGGTGGTGCAAACCCACGAGCCCGAGGCGCCGCCCATCCAGGCCCTGGTTTCCGGCAACACCTGGGACTTCCTCAAGGCGGAACTGGAACGCCGCAAGGCCCTGGGGTACCCGCCGTACCGGCGGCTGATCCGGGTGGAATTCGCGGCCCGCAACGCCGAAGCCGCCCAAACCCTGGCAGAAACCTGGAAACAGGCTTTACAGGCCCAGAGCCCGGATCTGGAGGTGCTGGGGCCGTCGCCGTGCCCCCGCCGCAAAGTGGCCCACCGGTACCGGTACCACCTGCTGGTAAAGTTCCCCAGGCCCTATCTGGGCCAGGAGGCCATTCGGGCGGTGCAGGCACAGCATCCCCCGCCCTCCTCCGTTGCGGTCAAGGTGGATGTGGACCCCGTAGATCTGCTGTAAACCCCGTCGGCCCTCAGCGGAGAAACAGGTTCTTCAGCACAAAAAAGACGTTGGCTGGCCGTTCCGCCAGCCGCCGCATGAAATAGGGGTACCACTCGGTGCCATAGGGTACGTACACCCGGCCGACGTAGCCCTCCCGGACCAGCCTCCGTAACAGGTTGTTCCGCACGCCGTACAGCATCTGGAACTCAAAGCGGTCTGTGGGAATGTTCCGTTCCCGCACCAGTTGCTTGGTGTAGGCAATGATCTTCTCGTCGTGGGTGGCCACCGCGGTGTAGGTGCCGGTCTTGAGTGCCTCCGGATGGAGCAACAGGTCCAGGAGGTGCTTGAAGTTTGCGTCCACCTGGCTTTTCTTGGGGAACGCGATGTCCGGGGGTTCCAGGTAAGCCCCCTTGCACACCCGCACGTTGCCCCCGATCTCGATGATGTGGCGGATGTCCTGCTCACTGCGGCGGAGATACGCCTGGATCACAACCCCTACATGGCGACGCCCGTACTTGTGGTGCAGGTACTCGTAAAGGTCCAAGGTCTTCTGGGTGTAGGCCGAGCTTTCCATGTCGATGCGCACGAAGCAATCGAGCTCCGCTGCGGTTTGGACAATGCGTTCCACGTTGTCCCGGGTAAAGTCGTAGGAAAGGTCCAGCCCCATCTGGGTGAGTTTCAGGGAGACCCCGGCATCCACCTGTTCCTCGTGGATCCGACGGATCGCTTCGATGTACGCGTCGGCTGCCGCGATCGCTTCCTCTTCGTTGGTGGTGTTCTCGCCGAGGTGGTCCAGCGTGACCTTCAGCCCCTCCTGATTCAACTGCCGGATCACCCGGAGGGCATCGTCCAGGGTGGATCCGGCGACAAAGCGGGAAGCCAGTTTCCAGAAGGGGCGAAATTCGCTGGTCAGATGTTTCAACCGTTGACTGCGGGAAAGCCAGAGAAAAAGGGCTCGGGTCATCATGCCTAAGGATACACCGGCCCCTGTAGGCGGGCAACCGCAGGGGCCTGTGGGCCAGGGGTTCCTGCACCTTGAACCCAATCCCTGCTGCGTTGGCATCGCTGCCGATCCGGCCGCCAGCCCGAAGGCACAACTTTTATCGCCGTTCCAGGGATTTCCAGGAACGACACCCAACCCCCGGGGCCTGCTCTTCTCGCCGGAGGCTCCAGGACGTAAAATTGAGCCAAACTGTGAAAACAAGGAGGCCTTTCCATGCAGGAACTGCTGTATTCGGCAAAATTCGGAAGAGGCGAGCTCCGGGTGTATCGCGAAAAACGCGACGGCCGCTGGCTCCTGGACATCCGGTTGTACCAGAAGGACCCGGAAACCGATGAGATGGTGCCCACCGAGCACGGCATCACCTTTCCCGAGGAGTTCTTTACGGCCTTTGCAGACTCGGTAAAGCACCTGGAGGAGATCCTCAAGAAGCAGGGCTACCACGAGCGCCAGGCCAAGCCCCATCAGGTGTACCCGGCGGTTTGCCCGGTGTGCAAAACCGAGGTGCGCGAGGTACAGCCCGGGGTGTACCGCTGCGAGTGCGGGGAAACCGAGGTGGTGCTCCTGCCTCTGAAGGAGGCGCTGGACGCCCTGTTTGAACGGGTGAAAACCGAACGGATGTTTGAGGATTACGCGCCGGCCGGCTGATCCGCCGGCCATCGGCAGCCGGGCCAGAGCGTCAGGGCCCGCGGCAGGACCCCGAACCGCAGGGAGCGGGTACGGCCCGGCAGTTCACCGTCCATCTGTACCGGAAACGGCCGTTCCAGGGTCAACTGCAGGCCCTCCAGCTGGTGGTAAAACACTTCAGGTTCCCCCAGGTGGGTGCCCCGGAACACCTTGGGCAGCTTTTTCAAGAAATTCCAGAAGCCCAGGGGCGAAACCACCGAGACATCCAGCCGGCCGTCCTGCAGGCTGGACCGGGGAAACAGGTGGAACCCGCCGCCCAGATACCGGCCGTTGCCCACGGAAAAGAGCAGCGCCGGGCCGTCGTACAGGGGTCGGCCGGCGGCGTCTTCCGCCCGAAGGCGCGGCGGCTGGAACCGGCGGAAGGTGTACACCACGGTGACCAGGTACCAGAGATCGCCCTTGAGGAACCGAAACCGGGGCATGTTTTCCACCACACAGGCATCAAACCCTACGCCGGCGCCGTTCACGAAGATCTCGCGGCCGTGGTCCAGGTCGGCGTAGCCCACATCCACGCGAACCGGCCGGGTACCCTGCCCGGGGGCCTCCAGCACCCGGGTCCAGGAGAGGTTGCAGTTGACCACGCGCGAGAAGTCGTTGCCCGAGCCCAGGGGCACCACGAGCAGGGGCATCTCGGTGTTCAGCAGGGCCGAGGCGGCCTCGCGCACGGTGCCGTCGCCCCCTACGACAGCCACCAGATCAAAGCCTTGTTCCCGTTGTTGCCGCAGGAACCGGGCCGCATCGCCCGGCGCCTCGGTGACATGAAGGTGATAGGAAATCCCCAGGGCCTCCAGGCGTTTTCGGAGTTTGGGCAGGGTGCGGGCCACCCGGCCCTGGCCGGCCGCAGGGTTGGCCACCACCAGCCACCGGCGGGGCGGGGTCAGGGACGGCTCCGCAGGTGCGCCTGAACCCACCGTTTCTCCTCCTCACAGGACTGCAGGTTTCCGAGCACCCACTGTTTGCGGATCTCCCGGAGCATGCGGCCCACTTCGGCACCCCGGAGCCCGAGGGCTTCCAGGTCGTTGCCCCGCAGGCACGGGCGGATCTGCCGGAGCCGCAGGGCCAGGGTTGCGAGCACCGGACGCCCTGCCAGCACCGCCGCGATCTCCAGCCAGCGGGGCGGTACCCGCTCGTAGCGGTCAAAGGCCTCGGCCAGGTCGTGGGGCGGCGGTTCCCGGAGCAGCTGGCGCAGGGTTTCCAGCATCTGGCGGTCCGGGCGGGGCAGCGGCAGGGATTCCAGGTCGGCCTCGGGCCCCAGCACAAAGGGCACCAGCAGCGCGGGCCACTCGTCGTCGTGCTGGAGACGGAGGTCCTTCAGGCGGGCCAGCACCTCGGGCTCAGGCTGCCAGGTGTCGCGAAAGGCCTGGAGCAGGCCGTACTCGGCCACTTCTTCCATCACCCGGCCGGGTTCGGGCTCCTGGGCAATGCGCACGAGTTCGTTTTTTACGCGTTCAAAGGAAAGCCGGGCCATGTACCGGCGGGCATCGGGGAAGAGCACCCGGGTTTCCGGGGCGTATCGGAACCCGAACCGCACCCGGTAGCGCACCGCCCGGAAGGCCCGGGTGGGATCGTCGCGGACGCTGTTCAGATGGAGCACGCGGATCCATCCTTCCTCCAGGTCCTGGCGGCCGCCGAAGGGGTCCAGAACCCGGCCGAAGGTGGGAAAGAGCTCCAGGGCCATGCTGTTGATGGTGAAATCGCGGCGGGCCAGGTCTTCCTTCAGGCTGCGGGCCGGCCGAACCCGGGGCAGGGCCGCAGGCTCGGGATAGGTTTCGGTGCGGGCCATGGCCACATCCAGTTTGCCGGCCGGCCCTTCCAGGCGGAAGGTGCGGAACTGCGAGCGCTTGGTGACCCGGTACCCCGCTTGTTCCAGCGCCTGCACCACCGGGTCCGGATCGCCGACGACCACAAGGTCCAGGTCAAAGGTCCGGAAGTCGGCCCGGTCGCGATACAGCAGGATATCGCGGACCACGCCGCCCACGAGAAAACCGGGCCGGTATATTTGCTCCAGCACCCGGCGGAGGTCCTGCACCACCGGATGGGGCGCCAGGACCCGGTGCCAGAGGTCGTCGGAGGGCGGCGCGCCCATAGACGGGGCTTTATTCGGCTCTTCGGGCCCGCAGGATCACCAGCACCAGCAGCAGGAGCACCACCAGGCCGCCTGCGATCAGGATCCAGCGGGGGCTTGCGGCCCCGGCGGCGCCGGCCAGCGACACCGTGATCTCCACCCGGTCCAGATTCTGGCCGGTGTAGTGGTTAAACACGCTGCCGCCCAGGGTCTGCTGGCCCTGGCTCTGGAGGTTGCTCTTGTCTACGGTGAGCAGGGGCGACACGAAGACATCCACCTGCTCCAGGGTGTCGGGCAGCACCTGCACGAAGGTCTTTTTGCCCTGGAAGGGGAGTTTCAGGGCAAAGGCCACGGCCTGCGAGCCCGGGGGCACCCGGCCGGTGAAATACACGGTGTCGTTGATCACCATCCAGTAGTCCTCCTGGGCCGGCAGCAGGGCCTGGAATCCTGCGCCTGCACCGGGCTCCAGGGGCATCACCAGGGCCGGGGCGTCGCCAGCGTACATGTAGTCGGAGTTGTACTCGAGGGTCTGGATCTCGTTGACATACAGGGTGTCTTTGCCGATCGGGATGAGCACCATGTGAAACCGGCCGTAGGCCAGGGGCTTTGGGTCATCGGAGGGCTCGTACACCTTGACCTCCAGGGCAACCGTTTTGCCCTCGAGCGAAACCTGGTCGGAATAAAAGTCCTGGCCCGCGTACCGGAACGATGCCACGCCGAAGAGGTGCTCTTTGTCCACCTGAAAGGTGGCCTTGCCGTGGCGGGTGCGGGCGCTGTCGGTGTACATGAGGTTGCCGTGGGGCGAGAGCACATGGAGCCGCACATAGCCGTCGGGGATGGGTTTGTCGGGGTTGGTGCCGTTGACCACCTGCACCTGGACGGTCACCGCGGTCAACGCCGCGAGAATCCACATCATGGTTTGCCTCCTTCTTCGGTGTTTTGCGGGTTATGATACAGGTCGCCCAAAGCCTGCCGGAACTGGCGTTCCATGGCTTCCAGGTGGGTGCCGGGCCAGTAAAAGCGGCCGCAGGTGGGGCAGCGATAGAACCGGCTCTGGGTGCGCCAGGTGTAATAGGGCACCCGGCCCCGCGCGGCCTCGTGGGGAACCGGCTTCAGGGGCATGTTGCACTCCACACAGCGGCTGAAGGGGCGCAATTCCGGCCGGTACACCCGCAGCACCTCCCGAACCTGTTGCCAGAGGTGCTCGGACAAGAGGAGATGCACCCGCACCCCCTCCTCCGAAAGGCTCTGCAGTGCCTTTTTTCGGGTGAGCAGGATCCGGTTTTCGGCCAGGGCCCGGGCCTTCAGGGCCTCGCGCTGCGTGGTGTTCAGCCAGGCCACATCCAGGCCCAGTGCCCGCAGTTTTCGCACCAGTCGGCCGACGGTGGCATCACCCAGGAACCGGAGCGTCATGGGCAGGGTCCAGCAGGATCAGCACCTCCCGCAGGAGGAGGGCGCCGGTAACCGCCGGAAACAGGGCCGAAGAGGCCAGGGGGTTGTACTCCACGAGGTCTGCAGCCACGAGTTTGCCCCGAAGCAGCTGCAGGGCCTCCAGGAGTTCCTGGAACGAAACGCCGCCCGGCTCGGGGTTGCCCACAGCCGGGAACTCGGAGGGGTCCAGCACATCAAAGTCCAGGGTGAGATACACGGGGGGAGCCAGGCGCTCGGCCAGCGCCCGCAGGGGTTCCAGCACGCGGAAGGGCGTGCCCCGTTCGGGCTCCTCCGGAGCCCGGGACCGGTAGCCCAGGGTGTGGATCCGGGTGGGATCGCCCAGCAGGTCTTCCAGCCGCCGGATGACCGAGGCGTGGGACCACCGGTTGCCGAAGAAGGCCTCGCGCCGGTCCAGGTGGGCGTCCAGGTGCACCACCTGCAGGTCGGGGTACAGGGGCAAGAGAGCGGCCACTGTGGCGTAGGTGATGCTGTGGTCGCCGCCCAGGAACACCCAGCGCTCCCCCGGCTGAAGGAGGGGCTTCAGGCGTTCCTGCAGGCTCCGGAGCCGCTCCTCCGGCGTTTCGCCCACGGGATAGAGGTCGCCGTGGTCCTGGAACCGGGGCACCAGCCGCTTCTGGTACACGCTGTAATCCTCAATGGACTCCATGGCCCAGCGCAGGCGCGAGGGCGCCATGGCCGTGCCCCGGAGGAAATCCTCCGGCCCTTCGTAAGGCAGGCCCATCAGGTGAATCATGGCTTCATAAAGGCCGGTACCGCCTCAAACAGGGCTGGCACCATGCCGGTATGGAACCAGCGGAGCCCCCCGGGCGCCGGACGCCGAACCCGCAGGGCCTCCCGGGGCAGGTTCGTGGCCAGGGCAAAGGACCAGAAGCCGGAGGGGTAGGTGGGCACCGGAGCGGTGTAGAAGAGCACCGTGGCGAACAGGGCCTTCAGGCGGCGGGCGGTGTTTTCAATGAGGTCGCGGTGGTACACGGGCGATTCGGTTTGGGCCACGAGGATGCCGGTTTCGGTGAGATGCTCGTGCACCCGGGCGTAAAAGCCTTCGGAGAACAGCACCTCGGCCGGGCCGATGGGGTCCGGGGAGTCCACCAGCACGAGGTCAAAGGACTCCCGGGTGGTTTCCAGGAACCGGGCCCCGTCCAGGAACTGCAGGTCCAGGCGGGGATCGTCAAAGGCCGAGGCGAGGGTGGGCAGGTACCGGCGGGCCGCCTGCACCACGGCCTCGTCCAGTTCCACCATCACGAGGCGTTGAGGTTCAGGATACCGGGCGACCTCGCGGAGCGTGCCGCCGTCGCCGCCGCCGATGATGAGCACGCGTTCCAGCCGGGGTGCCAGCACGGCGCCGGGGTGCACCAGCATTTCGTGGTAGTAAAACTCATCGGCCTCGGTGGTCATCACCAGGCCGTCCAGGGCCAGCAGGCGGCCGAAGTCTTCGGTATCCAGCACCTCAATGGTCTGGTACCGGCTGCGCCCGCTGTACAGCACCCCCTTGAGTCGCAGAAACAGGCCGCTTCCCTTTTTGTGAAACTCGCGGAACTCCAGCATGGTTTTTACCAGAGAGCCACGCCGGCGAAGGCGCAGATCCACAGGCCGTTCTCGGTGATGCCGGAGGCCGATTCCACCAGGATCCGCTGGGGCCGGGTCCCCCGGATTTCCAGGGCTTCCACGGCCATCCGCCGCACCAGCAGCCGGGCCTCCTCCTCGGGCAGGTTGCCCGAGTATTCCATGATGACCCCGACCTCGCCGTCGGTGGGCAGGGCCAGGGAAACGGCGGCGGTCACCCGCACCCCGGGCTCGGCCGTGCAGGTGCTGCCGTAGGCGATGGGCAGCAGCGATCCCAGGGGCAGGGAAACCCGCTCGGCCTGCCGGGCGTCGGCCGGCACAATGGACGACACCTTCAGCAGGTTGTAGTTGCCCACGCCGGCCTTCAGCAGGGCGGCGTCAAAGGCCGTCAGATCGGTGTGGCCGGTGCCCAGGCCCGCGGTAATAAAGAACCGCTCAGGCTTCCCATACAAAGGGGTTCTCATCGGTCAGGACCCTTCCTTCCTGTTCCAGGGCTTCCAGCACATAGCCCGGCAGGGCGAACATGGCCCGATGCAGACCCGGATGGTAATACCGGAACCGGCCGCGGTCGCCCGCCTGCCGGAGGATCTCCTGGATTTCCGCCTCGCCAAGGGCCAGGGGATCCGGGTTCCGGGAGGCCAGGGTGAAGGCCCAGGGCGACTGGAACGAGTACACGAAGGCCCAGTAGGGCCGCACCACTGGAAACACCTCCTTCAGCGTGCGCACCAGCGAAGCGAAGAATTCCAGATAGGTGGGATCGGCGCTGCCCGATTGCACCACGAGCACGCCGTCGTCCGAAAGGATCTCGGAGAGCCGGCGGTAAAACTCCACGGTAAAGAGCATGCGCGAGGGGCCGCCCTCCACCGGCTCGGTGAGGTCGCTCAGGATGAGGTCAAAGGTCTCCCGGGTTTCAAACACGAACTTGCGGGCATCGTCAATGATGAGTTCGGTGCGGGGATCGTCAAAGGCGCCCTGGTGCCAGGGTTCCAGGTAGCGCCGGGCCAGGTCCACGAGCTCGCCGTCGATATCCACCATCACGGCCCGTTCCACGAAGGGGAATCGCAGGGCGTCCCGCAGAGTCGCGCCCTCGCCACCGCCGAGGATCAGCACCTTGCGGGGCCGCCGGGCGGTTACCAGCCCCGGCAGCACCAGGCTTTCGTGGTAGATGTACTCGTCCACCTCGGCCGACTGGATCTTGTGGTCCAGGAACAGCGTGCGGCCGAACACATAGAGATCCAGGATGTCCACCTGCTGGAACTTGCTGCGGCCGTGGAAGATCACCTCCTTCACGCTGTGCACATACTGCAGATAGGGCGTGTAGGTTTCAACGAACTTCAGGCCTTCCATCAGAGGTCCACCCACTTCAGGGTTTTGTTGCGCAGCGAACGGTTCAGGAGATCGGCGTGCTCCACGGTCACCGGAAACTCGGCGATGCGGTGCAGGTGGAAGCTGCCGTCCCGCTCGATGTGCAGGCTGTTGTAGAGAAACAGGCCCCGGTCCAGGTCGGCGGTGTACACATAGAGGTCGTTGCGGCTCAGGTAGTTAAGGATTTCCGGGTCCTTTACCGCCTCCTGCAGGCCGCCGGCGGCAAAGATGCGCACATGCACCACCAGGTCGGCCTCCAGGCCCGCGCGGGCAAAGGCCCTCAGCGTGTTGAGGAACAGGCGCTTGGTTTCCTCAATGGGGGTTTCGCCGCCGAACATGAGCACCACGGCCTCGGGCAGGAATCGCTGGATCTCCTGGGCCATATGGTCCAGGTTGTCGGGATCGGCGATGAAATGGGCCGCCCGGGCGCCGGTACGGATCAGGTAGGCCGCCTCGGCCGCTGCGCTGATGGCGCAGCAGATGATGTTCTTGGGG
>WGAB01000025.1 GCA_015489295.1 Caldifarciminota bacterium | reverse complement strand
GGCCGGAAAGGGCCAGCAGGTGGAAGGTGCCGGTCCGGCGGAAATCCTGCAGCACCCGGCGGGGCAGGCCCTGGCGGTCGCCGAGCACCAGGGCCCGGGCCAGCGCCGCTGGAGGTCCTTCAAGAAACAGGCCGATGCGGTGGCGGATCCAACGGCGGGCCGCCGCGGCCCATCCCCGGGCCGGCTCCCGGCCCACCAGTTCTTGGGGTTTGAGCACCAGCGCCCGGCCCTCGCCGCGGAAATACCCCCGAAGCACCTTCGGGGCCGAATCCGCAGGCATCAGAACACCCCGAATCCAGAGCCGTTCCCCGAACTCGTAGCGGCCAAAGGACAGGAACCCCACGGGCAAATCCAGGGGCCAGGTGTCGCCCTCGGCCGCCCAGGCCCTCAGGGTTCCCAGGCCCCGCCCCTGCACCTCGTAGAGGACCACGCCGCGGCGGCCGGCAAACTGCCGTACCCGCTGTTCCTGTTGCCGGTGCACGCCGGTGTACAGCAGGTTGCTCAGGGGCACCACCCAGAGCCAGAGCAGGGCCGACCAGCGGGGTCGGAGGCCCAGAAGCCCCACCGCTCCAATCGCCCACGCCGCGGCTCGGGGCAGAAGGGCGCCGAGGGCGAGGAGGCCGAAGGCGATCAGGGCGGGATACTTACCCAGCAAGACGCTGGATCACCTGCCGGGCCTGCTCCCGGGCCCGGCTATCGCATGCCAGCAGTTCTTCCAGCGTTGTCCCCGAGGGTTCCACTGCATCCAGCACCTCCTGCACCACCTGCACGATCTCCAGGAAATCGATTTCCTCCACCAAAAAGGCATGTACCGCCTCTTCGTTGGCGGCGTTGAGCACACAGGGACGGTCGCCGCCCGCTTCCAGGGCTTCGTAGGCAAGTCTTAGCAGGGGGAACCGTCCCAGATCGGGTTCTTCAAAGGTCAGCTGCCCCACCCGGGGCAGGTCCAGCATGGAAATCGGCGTGGCCCAGCGTTCCGGATAGGTGAGGGCATACTGGATCGGGATCCGCATGTCCGGGTACCCGAGGTGGGCCAGGCTGGCGCCGTCCACGAGGTGCACCAAGGCGTGCACAATAGACTGGGGGTGCACCACCACCTGGATCTGTTCGGCCGGCAGGTCAAAGAGCCAGTGGGCCTCAATGACCTCCAGCCCCTTGTTCATGAGGGTGGCCGAATCCACGGTGATCTTGGCCCCCATGTTCCAGGTGGGGTGTTTCAGGGCGTCGGCGGGCCGAACCCGTCGCATCTGTTCCAGGCTCCAGGTACGGAACGGCCCTCCGGAGGCGGTCAGCACCACCGACGCCACCTCCTGCCGCCGCCCCTCCAGCAGTTGAAACAGGGCCGAGTGTTCGGAATCTACGGGCAGGAGTTCGCCCTGCTGCATCCAGGGTTTCACCGCGGGCCCGAAGGACACCAGGGTTTCTTTATTGGCCAAGGCCACGCGTTTGCCGGCCTTCAGCGCCGCCAGGGTGGGATGCACGCCCAGGGTGCCGGCGGTGGCCACGAGCACGGTATCGGCCTCCGGCAGGCTGGCCACCTCCTTCAGGCCGTCCACCCCGGAAAGATACCGGATGCCGAGGGCGTTCCAGGGATCCGGGGAACCGCCCTCGCCGGTTTGTACCACGAAGTCGGGCCGAAACTCCCGGGCGATCTCCAGAGCGCGGGACTGATTCCGGTGAAAGGAGAAGGCCACCAGGCGGAACCGATCCGGATACCGGCGCAGCACATCCAGGGTGCTGGTTCCGATGGACCCGGTGGCGCCGAGGAGAACGAGGTTCCGCCGCACGGCTTATTGGGTGGCCGAGGACTTCTCCTGGGGCTCGGCCAGCAGGTGCTCAATGTCGTTGACGAACACCTGTTTAGGCCGGTAGCCCACATACTTGCGATAGATGCGGCCCTCCTGGTCAATCACAAAGGTGGTGGGGATGCCGGCGATGCCGCCGTAGCGGGCGGCCAGGCTGCGGTCGCCGATGACCACCGGGTAGTTCATCTGGTAGTCTTCGTAGAACTGCCGCACCTTTTCGGGTTTGTCCAGCGCCACCCCGATGATGCTCACACCCTGGTCGCGGTAGGTTTTGTAGATCTCAATGAAGGACGGGATCTCGGCCTTACACGGCGGGCACCAGGTGGCCCAGAAGTCCAGGATCACCACCTGGCCCCGGAAGTCCGACAGCCGCACGGTATCGCCGTGGATGCTCACCAGGGTGAAGTCCGGCGCCTTGGGCCGCTTGAACTCCCGGGCCTGGGCCGCCGGCACATGCTGGAACACCGTGAAGGAAATCACCGCAAAAAACAGCAAAAGGAACAGGCTTTGATGTTTTTTGGTCATCGCTGGTACCTCCCATTGGGTTGGTCTGTATTGTACAGGCCGTTGCCTTGCAGTCTGCAGGGGAAACGGCGATAATAAGCCCGATTGCCATGAATATCCTGCATGTGTTCCTGGCCTTCGTGCTTCTGGCGCTTTCCGTGGCCTTTGGCATTGATCGGGCCCTGTGGCCCCTGATCTTTTCCGTCCTGGCGCTTTTGGCGCTCTATGAAAACCGCCGTGATCCAGGGTTCCGGGTGCCCTTCGTGCTCTCGGTGCTGTTCACGCTGTACTTCCTGTTCTCCCGGTTCCAGATGGTGTTCGTGCCCCTGTTCTTCGGCATTCTGCTGGCCTTCCTGCTGGATCCGGTGGTGTCGTTCCTCCGCCGCCGGGCGCGGGTGCCCCGGGCGGTGAGCGCCCTGGTGCTGCTGTTGGTGTTCCTCTTCCTGATGCTGGGCCTCGTGGGCGGCCTCACCGCCCAGGCCCTGTCCCAGGCGGCTTCGCTGCTCTCCTCCTCGCCCGAGATGCTGCAGCAGATCTTCAACCGGCTGAACCACTTTCTGCAGGAAACCGGCTGGCTCGCCCGGATCGGCCCCATTGACCTGCAGGAGGAGTTCTTCCGGCAACTGGCCCACCAGGTCAGCCAGTTGCCCGCCCGGGCCTTTTCGGTGGTCAATGTGTTCGTGTTCTTCCTGCTGACCCTGGTGGTGGCGTTTTACCTGCTGGTGGACCTGGAGCGCCTGACTTCCTGGGCCGGCCGCATGGCCAGACAGTTGGGCGTCAGCCCGCGCCTGCTCCAGGTGGCCGGCGAAATCCAGCACATCCTGCACCGGTACTTCCGGGGCCAGATTCTGGATGCCACCGCCGTGGGGCTTCTCACCGGCATCGCCCTGGCCCTGCTGCATGTGCGGTTCGCCACCCTGCTGGGGGTGCTCGCCGGGGTGATGAACCTGGTGCCCACCCTGGGGTTCTGGATCAGTTTCGCGCCGGCGTTGCTGGTGGGCCTGATGGAACCCTCGCCCCTTGTCGGGGTGCTGAAGGTTTCGGCGGTGTACGGCGGCGTGCAGGCGCTGGAAAGCAGTTTCCTGGGGCCCCGGATCATCGGCGGCTCGGTGGGGCTCCATCCCCTGGTCATCTTCTTCGCCCTCATCATCGGGGCTGAACTCCTGGGGGTGCTGGGGATGCTCCTGGCCGTGCCCACGGCGGCCCTGCTCAAGAGTCTGCTGGAAGCCTACTGGCCGCAGGAGAAGGAGCCGGAAACCGCCGATTCGGCGTGAACACCTGTATCATTCCCGCATACCAATCCAGAAGGAGGTGAACC
>WGAB01000024.1 GCA_015489295.1 Caldifarciminota bacterium | reverse complement strand
CATGAAGGCCCTGAAGGCCGCGGTGGCTTCGTACCGCGAGAAGGCCGGGGCCGAGGCCCGGCCCGACGACGAACTCGTGGTGCGGACCGCCAAGGTGGACCGGGGCCCGATCCTGAAGCGCTGGCGTCCGGCGTGGCGGGGCCGGGCCGTGATGCGCCGTCGGCGCATGAGCCACATCACCATCGAAGTGGCCGAAGCCGAATAGGAGGACCCATGGGACAGAAAGTTCATCCAACCGGATTCCGACTCGGCGTCATCAAAGACTGGGAGGCCCGCTGGTTCGCCCGGGGAAAGAAGATCGCCGAGTACCTGCACGAGGACCTCAAGATCCGCGACTACCTGGAAAAACGCCTCAAGCACGCAGGCCTTTCGCGGGTGACCATTGAGCGCACGGCCGATCGCCTGACCGTGAACATCTACACCTCCCGACCGGGGGTGGTGATCGGCAGCAAGGGCCGGGAGGCCGACAACATCCGCCGGGAACTGGAGTACCTTACCGGGCGCAAGAGCATCTACCTGAACATCAACGAGGTGCGGATCCCGGAGATCGACGCGCCCCTGATCGCCAAGAACATCGCCTATCGCCTGGAACAGCGGGTGTCCCATCGCCGCGCCATGAAGCGGGCCGTGGAGCTCGCCATGAAGATGGGCGCCAAGGGCATCCGGGTGCAGGTGAAGGGCCGGCTGGGCGGCGCCGAAATTGCCCGGAAGGAATGGTACCGCGTGGGCCGCGTGCCCCTGCAGACCCTGCGCGCAGACATCGACTACGCTGAGGCCACGGCCTTTACCAAGGCCGGCACCGTGGGCGTGAAGGTGTGGGTGTACAAGGGCGACGTGCTGCAGCGCGAGGAAGAGGAGGTGGAGTAGGCCATGTGGATGCCGAAACGCACCAAGTACCGCAAGATGCAGCGCGGCCGGATGAAGGGCAAGGCCCAGGCCGGCTACTTCATCGCCTTCGGTGAATACGGGCTCAAGGCCGTCGGGCGCGGCTACATCAACGGACGCCAGATCGAGGCAGCACGAATCGCCATCACCCGACACCTGAAGAAGGGCGGCAAGCTCTGGATCCGCATCTTCCCGGACAAGCCGATTACCAAGAAACCCGCAGAAACGCGGATGGGTAAGGGCAAGGGCAATGTGGAAGACTGGGTGGCCGTGATTCGGCCCGGCCGCATCCTCTTTGAACTCGCTGGCGTCAGCGAGGAGGATGCCCGCGAGGCCTTCCGGCTGGCCTCCCACAAGCTGCCTGTGAAAACCCGGTTCGTGTCCATCAGCGAGGGCGGCGTATGAAGGCGAAGGAACTCAGAGAGATGACCGTGGAGGAACTGCACGACCTCCTGAACGAGCTCAGGGAGCAACTGTTCCAGCTCCGGCTGGAACGGGCCCGGGGGTCCCTGGGGCAACCGCACCGCTTCCGGCAGGTGCGCCGGGACATCGCCCGGGTGCTCACCATTCTCAGGGAAAAGGAAAGCCATGAACGGGCATAAGGGAGAACGCAAGCAGCGGGTGGGCATCGTGGTGTCCGACAAGATGGACAAGACCCGGGTGGTGATGGTGGAAACCCTGGTGCAGCACCCGCGCTACAAGAAGTACGTCAAACGCCGGAAAAAGTTTTACGCCCACGACGAGAACAACGAGTCGCGGGTGGGCGACCTGGTGCAGATCATGGAAACCCGCCCGCTGTCCAAGCTCAAGCGTTGGCGGATTGTGAAAATCCTGCGGAAGGCGCCTGTGCTGTAAGGAGGACGACCCATGATCCAGGACTTTACCCGACTAAAGATCGCCGACAACACCGGAGCCCAGGAGGCCATGGTGATCAAGGTGCTCGGAGGAACCCGGCGCAAGTACGCCTACGTGGGCGACATCGTGGTGGTGACCATCAAGGAGGCCATCCCTGGGGCACCGGTGAAACGGGGCGATGTGGTCCGGGCGGTGATCGTGCGGACCCGCAAGGAGATGCGCAGGCCCGACGGCACCTACATCAAGTTCGACGACAACGCCGCTGTGCTCATTGACCAGAACAACGAGCCCCGCGGCACCCGGGTGTTCGGCCCGGTGGCCCGGGAACTCCGGGAACGGCGCTTCATGAAGATCGTGTCGCTGGCGCCGGAGGTGGTGTGACCATGGCCGCCAAAATCAAGAAGGGCGATACCGTGATGGTCATGGTGGGCCGGTCCCGGGGCCATGTGGGCAAGGTCAAAAAGGTTTTCCCGAAGGAAAAACGTGCCCTGGTGGAGGGCGCCAACATCGTGAAGCGTCACCTTCGGTCCCGTCGGGAAAACCAGCCCAGCGGCATCGTGGAAATGGAAGCCCCTATTCACCTGTCCAACCTCATGCTCGTGTGCCCCAACTGCGGCGAACCCACCCGCGTCGGATTCCAGATCCGCGAAGACGGCACCAAGGTTCGGGTGTGCAAAAAGTGTGGCGGGGTGATTGACTGACATGAACCTCTTGGAAGAATTCCGCAAGAACATCGTGCCCCAGTTGATGAAGGAACTCGGGGTGGACAACCCCATGCAGGTCCCCCGGATCGAGAAGGTGGTCATCAACGTGACCGACGGCGAGGCCGTGAAGGACCCCAAGATCCTGGATGTGATCGCCCAGGACCTGGCGCTCATCACCGGCCAGAAGCCCCGCCTGATCCGGGCACGGAAGTCGGTGGCCGCCTTCCACCTGCGGAAGGGCATGCCCATCGCGCTGAAGGTGACCCTGCGGGGGAAGCGGGCCTACGACTTCATCGTGCGGCTCGTGCACTTCGCCCTGCCCCGGGTTCGGGACTTCCGTGGCATTCCTCTGGACGGCTTCGACGGACGCGGCAACTACAACTTCGGCATCAGCGAGCACACCGTGTTCCCGGAGATCGACATCGACAAGGTCAAACGCGTGTTCGGCATGGACATCAACATCACCACGACGGCCAAGACCGATCGGGAGGCGCTGGCACTCCTCAGGGCCCTCGGCTTCCCCTTTGAAAGGAGGTAACCGTGGCAACCAAGGCTCAGTGGGCCAAAACCTTTCTGAAGAAACCCAAGTATCCGGTGCGCCATCGGAACCGGTGCCGCCGCTGTGGACGGCCCCGGGGCTACATCCGGAAGTTCGGTCTGTGCCGGATTTGCTTCCGGGAACTCGCCCTGCAGGGCAAGATTCCGGGTGTGAAAAAGGCCAGTTGGTAAGGAGGACGAATCGCCATGATGCAGGATCCGATTGCTGACCTCATCACCCGGATTCGGAACGCCGTGCGGGCCCGGAAGGAGGAAGTGGAGGTTCGCCCCGCTTCCAAACTCAAGGCCGGCATCTG
>WGAB01000023.1 GCA_015489295.1 Caldifarciminota bacterium | reverse complement strand
CGGGTGTGAAAAAGGCCAGTTGGTAAGGAGGACGAATCGCCATGATGCAGGATCCGATTGCTGACCTCATCACCCGGATTCGGAACGCCGTGCGGGCCCGGAAGGAGGAAGTGGAGGTTCGCCCCGCTTCCAAACTCAAGGCCGGCATCTGCGAGATCCTCAAACGCGAAGGCTATATCACCGGCTACGAAGTACACCAGGATTCCCGCGGTGGCTCCATCCGGATCCAGCTCAAGTACCTGCCCGGCGGTGAGCCGGTGCTGACCCAGCTGCAGAGGGTATCCAAGCCCTCGCGCCGGGTGTACGTGGACTCCCGCAACATCCCCTGGGTGAAGAACGGCCTGGGCATCGCCATCCTGTCGACCTCCCAGGGGCTGATGACCGATCGGGAGGCCCGCCGCCGGCGCATCGGGGGCGAAGTGCTCCTCTACGCCTGGTAGGAGGTGACCTGAGATGTCGCGCATTGGCAAGAAACCGGTTCCCATTCCCGAAGGCGTCACCGTGGAATGGAAGGGCGACGAGATCGTGGTGACCGGCCCCAAGGGCACCCTGTCCTACCGGCCCCATCCCGACATGAAGATCGAGATCGACACCGAAGCCCGCGAGATCCGCGTGCAGCGGCCCAACGACCTCAAGTTCTTCAAGGCCCTCCACGGCACCACCCGCCAGATTTTGAACAACCTGGTGATCGGGGTGTCGCAGGGGTTCCGGAAGGAACTGGAAATCGTGGGCACCGGCTGGCGCGCCCGCATGGAGGGCAACACCCTGGTGCTCTCCGTGGGGTATTCCCACGATGTGCGGGTGGAACCCCTGCCCGGCGTGTCCATCGCCGTGGAAGGCCAGAACAAGATCATCGTGACCGGCATCGACAAGCAGAAGGTCGGACAGATGGCGGCGGACATCCGTGCGGTGCGGCCGCCCGAGCCTTACAAGGGCAAGGGCATCCGCTATGTGGGCGAGAAGGTGCGCCGGAAGGCCGGCAAGGCCGGCGTGAAGGCCGCCTGAGAGGGGTGAACCAAGATGAGACCAGAAGAGAAAGTTTGGCGCAGGAAACGGCGTCATCTTCGGGTTCGGAAAAAGATCCGGGGCACCCAGGAACGGCCGCGGATCACCGTGAAGAAAACCGCCAAGCACATTTACGCCCAGCTGGTGGTGGATCCTCCCTTCGGCACCTCCCGGGTGCTGACCGGGGTGTCGTCGTTGTCGCCGGAGATCCGCGACCAGATCAAAGAGGCCAAGGGCAAGATCGCCAAGGCCCGCATCGTGGGCCTGTACCTCGCCAAGAAGGCCCAGGAGCTGGGCATCAAACGGGTGGTATTCGACCGCTCGGGTTACCTGTATCACGGCCGTGTGAAGGCCCTGGCCGAGGGTGCCCGCGAAGGAGGACTGGAGTTCTGATATGGCACGCTATTCCTTGAGCAACGGCGTTTCTGATTTTGTGGAAACCGTCGTCACCATCCGGCGGGTGACCAAGGTCACCAAGGGCGGCCGGAAGTTCAAACTCTCGGCCTGGGTGGTGGTGGGCGATGGCAAAGGCCGGGTGGGCATCGGCCACGGCAAGGCCGTGGAAACCCCGGAGGCCATCCGTAAGGCCACCCAGAAGGCCTACAAGGACCTGAAAAAGGTGGTGATCCTGAAGGGCACCGTGCCCCACGAGGTGGTCGGCAAGATGGGGGCCACCAAGGTGCTCATCAAACCGGCCGCCCCCGGGACCGGGATCATCGCCTGCCAGCCCGTGCGTGCGGTACTGGAGGCCGCCGGCTACGAAAACGCGCTCACCAAGTCCCTCGGCGCCAACAACGCGGTGAACCTGCTGAAGGCAACCCTCAACGCCCTCACCCAGTTGAAGAGTCCGGAGGAAGTGGCAAAGGCCCGGGGAGTGCCCGTCAATCGGGTCTTGAGGAGGTACAGAAGTGAAAGACAAATGGCTGAAGATCACGCAGGTGAGGTCGAGCATCGGCAAACACAAGAAGGCTAAGCGTACCCTGGAGGCCCTGGGCCTGGGGCGCATCGGCAAGAGCCGGATCCACAAGGACTCGCCGTCGCTGCGCGGAATGCTCTACGTGGTACGGGAGTATGTGAAAGTGGAGGAAGTGGACCATGTGGACACTGAGTAACATCGGGCCGAAGAAGGGGGCCAAAAAGAAGAGAAAGCGGGTGGGCCGGGGCATCGGCTCGGGCCACGGCAAAACCGCCACCCGGGGCCATAAGGGCCAGCTGGCCCGCTCGGGCGGCGGCAAGGGCCCGGGCTTCGAAGGTGGCCAGATGCCCCTGTACCGCCGTTTGCCCAAGAAGGGCTTTAAGAACCCCTTCCGCGTGGAGTACCAGGTGGTGAACCTGAGCCGCCTGGAGGAGCGCTTTGAGGACGGCGCCACCGTGACCCCCGAGGTGCTGGAACAGGCGCGCCTGGTG
>WGAB01000022.1 GCA_015489295.1 Caldifarciminota bacterium | reverse complement strand
GGGCAGGTCGTGGCCCAGGATTTCGGGGTAGAGCAGGGTGTTCTGCAGCACCGTGCGCCAGGGCAGCAGCAGGTCCTTCTGGATCATGTAAGCGGCGCGGCGCTGCAGATGGGGCACCGCCCGGCCCTTCAGCCGGATCTCGCCCTCGTCGGCCGGTACCAGCCCCATCAGCACATTGAACAGCGTGGACTTTCCGCAGCCGGAGGGGCCGATGAGGGCCACAAATTCCCCCTCCTGCACCTCCAGCGAGATGCCCTGGAGCACCGGGAGTTTCCGGCCGTTCAGCACGAAGGTTTTGGAAAGCCGGTGGATTTCCAGGAACGGGCGGCCCATGGGTGGCAAGGATACGCCCCGGGTCCAACAGGGGCAAGGCATTGCGCGCCGGAACCCAGGGCCTGAGGAAAAGGGCGTGCCGGACTACCGGAACCGGGAACAGCCCCGGTTTACCAGGTGAGCATATAGTTCGCCCCTACGGCCAGGCTGAGCGCCTGGAAGGGAAAGGCGAAGTCCGTTGAGGTTCCCCAGAAACCGCGCGAATAGGAGTTGATCGCAGCGCCGGCCCATAGGCTGAGGTGCCGGGAAAGGGGCCGCTGGAAGTGGAAGAAGAGTTGAAATCCCATCAGGGCAAAGGAAGAGTCCTCATCCACGGGGCCACCTATAATGGCGCCCGCCCCCAGGAGCACCGGCTCATGGCCCACGGCCAGGGCCGGGATCACGACCGAAGCCCCGGGATTGTAGTCCAGGCTGTCAAAGGCGAGGGTGTTGATGAACAGGAATGCGCGGCCTCTCAGGCTTGCGAACAGCCAGGTGTTTCGGCCCAATGGAACGCCGTGCCGCAGGTCCAGGCTGAGCGCAGGAGGAAAGCCCAGATTTAGGGCACAGCCGAGGTCCAGGTGAAGGGGCAGGCCGAAGCGTCCATAGAGTTCGGGGTAGGCCAGCAGGTCGCCCCGCTGTCGGTACGCCCAACTGTAGTAAACCGCCGGGATCGAGAGGCCGAAGTGGAACTCGCCCGGCGCCAGGGGCCGGGGAGGGGAGTAGGCGGGCGCGCCCATGCATCCGGCGGTCAGCGAAATGATCACGAGAAGACTCCCGAAGAGGCCGATGCGGATCCGCGAGCCTTTCATTGCTGTTTCGGTGCCTGCGACCCGGCTTGGTTCTCTTGAGGCCGGCCGGAGGGGATTTCAAAGGACACCCCGGCCCCGCCTTCGGAAAACAGGAAAAGGACAGGGAACAACGCGCCGAAAAGGGCCAGACGACGCAGGCCCCCGTGTCTCCCGAAAAACGCCGAAATCGGCGACGCGCTGTTCAGGCGGGCCGAAAACCGTCTCATGGGTTTGCCTCGCCGGATGAGGGCCTTAATTGCTGCCGTAACCGGTTCAGGGAGAGTTCGGCTGAAACCCCGGTGCTCACCATCCAGAGGTCGGCCTGCCTGCCCTCAGGATCCCGGGTGAACAGGGTGACCGTGAATTCCGGACGCACAACACCCCAGAAAAAGGGTTTCTCGGTGGTCCATTCCAGCCGGAATCCCATGAGCCCGGGAAAGTGCTCCCTGTCGCTGTCCGAGAAGTACAGGAGGGGGCCGCCACCCATGAAGGTGCGGTGATCCCCGATGGCCACCATCGGAGCGGTCACCAGAAGGTAATGGTCAGAAGAGATCAAAAGGTCTCCGCGGAGGACCAGCAGGGGGCGAAACCTGGGAAAGCGGATGGGAGGGCCGTAGCGAAGGTCGGCGTTCAGGTTCACAAGGAAGGCCGTGGAACTCGGAAGAAAAAGGAACAGGGGAAATCGCCAGCCCAGGTCCAGGCGATGGCCCAGGCCCACCCGTCCGTAGATTTCGGGAAGGATTGCGCCGAGGGCAGGCTTATAGGACCCTGTGAGGACCAGGGGGACTCCAATGCCCACGGTCTTTTCGCTGGCCGGCAGGATGTCTGCCGGCTGGTAACTGCCCACGCCCAGGCAGCCCGAGCCGCTAATCCAGAGGGAAAGAAGGAGAAGAAAGAAACTGCGACGCATCGCTGCCCCCTTGTTCTCCGTCGAGTTAAGTATAGGCCGTCTTTCGTATCAGGTCAAAACCGGGAAATCAGAACCCACAAGGATTTGCAAAGGAAAAGGGCGTGCCGGCCTGCCAGGGCCGAACTACCGGGCGAAGATGAAGGTCAACCCCACGGCCAGGCTGACCGTCCGGAAGGGAAAGCCGAAGTTCGTTGAGGTTTCCCTGAAGCCCCGGGAAAAGGAACTGAAGGCGACGCCAGCCCAGAGGTTGAGGTACCGGCCAAGGGGGTACTGGAGGCCGGAGAACAACTGGAAGCCCGAGAGCGCAAGGGAGGAATCCCTGGCTGTGGGGAGGCTCAGAATGGGGCCGGCCCCCACAAGCACCGGTTCATGGCCCACGGCCAGGGCTGGCATCACGATCCCCGCCCCGGAGTTGTCGGCAAACACGAAGAACCGGCCTCGGAGGCTCGGCAGCAGCCACGTCCCGCGGGCCAGAGGGTAGCCGTAACGGAGTTCAAGGGTGAGCCCCGAAAGGATGGCCGGGGTAACGGTCCAGCCGAAATCCAGATGGAAGGGGAGGCCCAGACGTCCATAGAACTCCGGGTAGGCCAGCAGATCACCCTTGCGCCACCGCGACCAGTCGTAGTACGTTACCGGAAACCCCAGGCCCAGATGGAGTTCACCCGGTGCCAGGAGCCGGGGAGGTTGGTAGGCCGGGGTGCCCATGCACCCGGCGGTTAGCAAGATCACCACGGTGATGGCCAGCCAGGTCCTTTTTATGATGTCGACCTGTACGCGGACCGGTTTCATCGGTTGGGATCTTTTGCTCCGCGCCGGCCCAGGGAAAGCTCTACGGAAGCGCCGGCACTCATCACCCAGCGGTCTGCCTCCGCGCCGTCTGGAGACCGGGTGAGGAGGGTGAGGGCCACCCCCGGGCGGAGGATACCCCAGGAGATCGGGCGTTCGGAGGTCCATTCCACACGATACCCCATCATCCCCAAAGAGGGTTTTCCGTTGTCGGAGGAGCGGTACAGGATGGGCCCGGCGCCCACGAAAGTGTGCTGCACTCCGAGGCTAATCATGGGAAGGGTCAGGGAGAGGTACCCGTTGTCGGTCATCCAGAGGTTCTCCCGGAGCGTCAGCAGGGGGCGGCTTTTGTTGGTGAAGGCCGCGGGGCTGAACCGAAGGTCGCCACCCAGGTTCAAAACGAAGCCGTCACCACCGAAGAGAAACAGAGGAAACTGCCAGCCCAGGTCCAGCCGGTGCCCCAGGCCTACGCGTCCGTAAACCTCGGGAAAGAGGATGCCGAAGAGGGAACCTTGGGTGCCGACGATCATGAAGGGGATCCCCAGGCCCACGGTCCTTTCGCCGGCGGGCAGGATATCCGGCGGCTGGTAACTGCCCACGCCCAGGCAGCCCGAGCCACCGATCCAGAGGAAAAGAAGGAGAAAGAGCCCGCGGTGCATCCCTGTCTTTTTTCTCGGGTAAGTATACGTTGCTTTTTGAACCAGGTCAAAACCGGGAACCGGAGGAGATCCAGTTCTTTGTTCTCCTGGAAAAACAGGCCTTTGGCAGTTTATGTGAAAGACAGAGGCCCTGCGGGTGCCGAGGTGCCTCTTCCGCAGAGTGTGGGGTACCGGTTGTGTCCGTTGGGCGGGTGGTGGGTCGCCGGGGCGTTTCGAGGGGTTCCCTGGGCCTCTACGCACACGAGGGGCCTCTTGCCGAAACGGCTCTTCACGAGTTTGATCCGCTGGGCTTTGTGGGATAAGCGTCGCCGCTGTAGCGGCTCCTGCGGAGCACCCCCACCTCAATCCTCCCCCTCAGGGGGAGGAAGTTCTTGGAGGGCAAGGAGTTAGAAATCCTCCCCTCCCTCTGGGAGGGGATTGAGGGGAGGGGTTCTTGCAGCCGCGACAACCTGATTCATCCCCGC
>WGAB01000021.1 GCA_015489295.1 Caldifarciminota bacterium | reverse complement strand
TCCAGGTGGACCCCCAGGCCGGTGGTGAGCAGGGGAAGGGTCCAGGGCAGGCGCCGGGGCGTGGGCAGGGTCCAGGGTTTCCAGGCTGCGAGCGCCAGACGGGTGCTCTCGGGCCGATACACGAAGCCGCCCACGATCCAGGGGAGCCAACGGGAAACCCGGGTGAGGTTCAGCGAGAGGCCGCCCCAGTACCGGCGGGTGTGGGGCCACAGGGAGGCGTTTCGCACGCCCGCGCCGAAGAAGCCATAGCGGATTTCCGGGGGACGGTAAAACACGGAGGCCGCCAGCCGTGGGCCGCCCCGGCCCGTGAGCGGGGGCACCGAAGAATCCGCCGGAAACCGGTTTTCCAGGGCGATCCCCAGGTGCCAGCGTCGCCACCGGTAGGCCAGGGCGCCGGCGAGGCTGCTGCCCCAGGAGGTCTGGCGTTGTCCGTAGGTGGCGGCCAGGCCGGCGTACAGATGGGGCCGCACGCGCCAGGCGTGGGCCGCGGTGGCAACCCCGGCGTGCTGCCGCCAGAGGCTATGGTTCCAAAGGCCGTAAGAGATGCCGGAACTCGGCCGTTCCAGCCGGGTCAGCACGGAGGGCGTAGAGAGGAACGCCGTCGGCGGGGCTGCGAAATCCAGCCCTCCGAAGAGTGCCGATCGAGCGTCCTGGGGCAGGCCCAGGAGCGAGAGAAGCAGCGGCATCCAGAACATGCATCAAGGGTAAGCGAGGAGCCGGTCCGCTGCAACGCACCCGCGGGTTCCGATGGTTGAGAAACATGGTCGGGCATATACTTAAACGCCATGGCCGGCAAGACCTTTTACCTGGAAACCCTGGGGTGCCGGGCGAACCAGTACGACAGCGAGGTGCTCCGGCGGTACCTTCTGGGGTCCGGATACCGGGAGGTGGACCATCCCGGCGAGGCCGATGTGGTCATCGTGAACTCCTGTGTGGTCACCCACAAGGCCGAGCGGGATGTACGCAAATTGTTGAATCGGGCCCGCCGGGAGGGCAGGCCCGAAACCCAGGTGATCCTGACCGGGTGCATGGTGCCGCTTCGCCGCCGGGTGCCCGCCGATTTCCAGGGAACCCTGGGTGAGGTACTGGACCACCTGAAGGCCCGGCAGCCCCTGCCCGCGTTTCGGCAGAAGCGGGCCCGGGCCATCCTGAAGATCCAGGAGGGCTGCAGTTTTCGGTGTGCCTACTGCATCGTGCCCCGGGTGCGGGGCCCGGCCCGGTCGCGCCCCCTGGACCAGGTGCTGCAGGAGGCCCGGGACCTCGTGGCCGCTGGGTTCCAGGAGATTGTGATCACCGGCATCCAGGTGGGGGGCTGGGGCCGCGACCTGGGGTATCGCCTGGCCGATCTTTTTCGCCGGATCCTGGCCCTTTCGCCGCGACTGCGGCTGCGGCTTTCTTCCATCCTGCCCCACTACCTGACGCCCGATCTCCTGGACTTCTGGGCCTCGGAACCCCGAATGGCCCGCCATTTCCACCTGCCCCTGCAATCGGGCTCCGCGCGCATCCTGCGGGCCATGCGCCGGCCCTATACCCTGGAGCAGTTTGAAAACCTGGTGTGGGCAATCCACGAGCGGATGCCCGACGCTGGCATCGGCACCGACCTCATCGCCGGGTTCCCCGGCGAAACCGAGGCCGACTTTGAGGAAACCTACCGGTTTGTGGAGCGCCTGCCCTTCACCTACCTGCATGTGTTTGAGTTCTCGCCCCGGGAGGGCACCGAGGCCGCCGAACTGCCAGATCCGGTGCCGCCACCGGTGCGCAAGGCCCGGGTGCGCCGCCTGATCGCCCTGGGAGAGGCCAAACGGCGGGCCTTTCTGGAACAACAGGTGGGCCGGGTGGAGGAGGTGCTGGTGGAACAGCGCCTGTCCGAAGAAGTGGTCCGCGGAACCACCGGCAACTACCTGCGCGTGGTGCTCACAGGGCCCCATGTCGTAGGCCAGCTGGTGCGGGTGCGGCTGGTGGAACTCCTGGGCCGGGAACTGCGGGGCGTTCCGGTATAGGGAATCAGGAGGTGGTCAGCAGGGCCACCCCCTTGAGTTTGGCCTTGTACATCCTCTGGTCGGCCACTTCCAGCAGGGTTTCGATGTCGGCCCCGTCGTCGGGGAAGGTGGCGATCCCCGCGTTGACTTTGACGTGGAACACCTGGCCCCGGGCCATGATGGGGGGCTCCAGGAATTGGATGATGCGCTGGGCTGCGCGCTCTGCCTGGATCTGGTTCGCACCGGGCAGGACCACCACGAACTCGTCGCCGCCGTAGCGGCCCAGGATATCGCCCTTCCGCACGGCCGACTCGAACCGTCGGGCCACCTCCATGAGCACCTCATCGCCCACCAGATGGCCGAAGGTGTCGTTGATGTCCTTGAAGTTCTTGAGGTCAAAGAGGATCACCGACAGGTGGTCGCCGCTCCGACGGGCGCGGGCGATTTCGTCCTGAGCTCGCTCCAAAAGATACCGGCGGTTCTTGAGGCCCGTAAGGGGATCGGTAATGGATTCCTCCTGCAGCCGATCCCGGAGCTGCAGGTTTTCCAGGATAAGGGCCAGGGTTTGGGCAAACTCCTCCAGGCGTTCCACCTCCTGGACGGAAAAGGCGTCGACCTGGGTGCGGGCCACCAGCAGCAGGCCCATCAGGTTCTTTTGGTGGTGCAGGGGAACGATGACCGCGCTCCGGAGCCCGGCCCTTCGGAGATGCAGGAGGAGGGGGGTGTTGTCCGAACGGAAGGTGTCCTCGATGCGCAGAGGCGTCAGGGTTTCCAGGATGGAATCCAGATGGTTCTCCTCCAGAGAGAACCGTTGACCGCCGAACACGCTCTGGCCCACCTCAGATTGCCGGCTGGCCGAGTGGTACCCCACCACCGCCTGTTTCCGATGGATGTCCACCTGGAAATAGGCCACAAAGTGGTACGGCACGACCTCTTCCAGCTGGCGGAAACCCTCGTGGATGAAGTTTTCGGTCCGCGTGTGCTCGAAGCCGGCCCGGGTGACCCGGCTCACCATCTTGACCACCCGCTCGACCTCCATCCGCTCCAGAAGATTCCCGACGATCCGGGAGAACACCTGCAGGATTTCCCGGCGTTCCGGCGGGATCCTCGAGGCCTTGCTGATGACAGCCAGGACACCGGCCAGCCGGTTCCGGGTATGGATGGGGAACAGGGCCAGCGACCGCACTTCCATCTGGTTGATCCGGATGCCCTGGAGGATCTGGAGCATTTCCCGTTCCAGGCGGGTTTGGGAGCGGTGAGCGCGGAAATCCCGGATGCCAACGGCCACAGGGGCCTCCTGGGACCGCAGGGCCTCCAGGATCGGATCCCGTGCCTGCAGATAAACCCCTTGCCCCAGCGGATCCTTCAGGGCCCCCAGGGCCGGAAACTTGAACCCCTCGTTGGTGGCCGTGACGCTGTGGGTCAGGTAGTTGCCGGTGGCCACCCAGATGCGGCTGCCCAGAATGTCCTGGAAGTTCAGCAGGGTGGAAACCGCCTGGTTCAGGATCCGGGAGACGTCAATGGTCTCCAGGGTGGAGGCGGTCATGATCTGGGCGATGGAAAAGTAAAAGTGGTTGAGGTCTTTCCAGCGGAGCCCCAGCGAGGAGTAGGCCTGGGCCTGCTCGATCATCACGGCCAGCAGCATGGCCACGTGCTGGAGGAACTGGAGATCGGATTCGTCAAAGGCATTGGCATACACCGATTCCACGTTGATGACGCCCAGGAGCTGGTCGCCCCGCAGGATCGGAACGGCAATCTCCGAACGGGCATGAGGGATGCCGGGAATATAGTCCTGTCGCTCCTGGACGTTCCCCACCAGGATGGCGCGCCGCTCCTTTGCCGCCCGGCCCGTGATGCCCTCGCCCAGAGGAATTCGGTAATCGATGCGTTTCCCGTAGCCCTGACCCGCCTTGAACACCAGGTCGTCCTGTTCCGGGTCGTACAGGAGGATGGCAGGATTGCTGTACTTGGGGTTCAGCGCCAGGATGGCCACCGCCCGGTCCAGCAGCTTCTGCAGGTCCCGCGCGAAGGAGAACACCTCGGCGATCTGGAGGAGGAGCTGGTAATCGCGGCTCGTTTTTTTCCACCGCTTCACCTGGTTCTGGTAGACGGTGCCCAGGAGGCCCGAGAGGGCGCCGGCGATGACCACCAGAATGGGGGGAATCAACACCTCGGTGGAGGCCCACTCGGAAAACAGGCTGGGGGCAATAGTCGGCAGGATGAACAGGTACTGGAGAAACGCGTACAGGCTCGCCAGGAGCCCGCCAACGATGCCGTAGCCGAAGCCAGCCACGGACGTGGCCAGGATGAGGAGTGGGGTTCCGGCCAGGATCAGGAACTTCGCCCGGAGGGTGTAGGCCAGGACGATGTACAGCAGGAAGAGCAAAACCGACCCGATTCCCGGTAGGGTGATGCGCCACAGGGCTTCGGCCGTTGCCTCACCGGCCCGGCTTGGGGGCAGTTTCGCCTGGTTCAGAAGGTCCTTATACACTCGGTCCATAGACGCCTACCCCGCCAAAGCGGGAAAAATATACCCTAATTGTAACGGATTCGGGCTCGGCCGTCAGGCCGACCGCTGGAGCAACGTCCGGTACCGGTCCTCGGGGTAAATCTCCAGGGCCAGCACCCAGGAGGAGAGTTTCTCGACCCGCTCCCGGGCGTCTTCGGGCAGTTCCAGCGGGCGGCCCCGGCCGTCAAAGATCAGGCCGACCACGCCGCCCTCTACTTCGGTTTCCACCCGACGGCCCCGGCCCTCGCCCACATCGAACTTCCGGTCGGGCTCCAGCACCACCCGGGCCTTTTCGCCCACGCCCAGCGGGAGCTTAAGCATCTCACCGTACTTGAGCTCCACGGTTTTGGTATCGCCGGAGGGCAGGGTTACCGTGGCCCGGAGGATCACGGTACCGGGTTTGGCCTTGCCCTTCGGGGCGATGGCCGTGCCGAGACGAATCAAACAATCGCGATCGAATACCTCGGTCGCGATCTTTTCGTCGACTTTGGAAAGCACGCCCAGGTGGGGCATCATGAAGATGGAGTCCACCGCCAGCATGGTGATGCCCTCGGGCTGGAAGGCGTCCAGCATCATCAGGGCGGCCTGGGCGCGGCGAGGGGCGTGCGACAGGGCACCGCCGGACCCGATGATCAGGTTCAGGCTCATCAGGTCCACCAGGGTTTCGCCCGACAGCGTCTGGTCAAAGGCGTCGGAGATGGTCCGTTCCTTCTGCACGCCCTTCAGCGAAGTGGCCATGGCCTTGTGGTGCTCAAAGGCCAGCCGCAGGGCCTCGCGGGCGATGGCCTGCTCGATGATGAGTTCCTCCAGGGTCTGGGGGATGGTAGTGGGCCGGATCATCTTGTTGCGGATCCGGTTCCTGAGGTCTGAGGGGTCAATGTGGAAGGGCACCCAGCGCAGGATGTTTTCGATGCCGGCCTCCACCAGCACATTGGAAATGGAATACGACATGCCCAGGTTGGCGGATACCGTGCGGTTGAACACGCCCTTGAACACCGAGAACACGTCGGTGGTGGCGCCGCCGATGTCCACGCCCACCACCTCGATGTTCTCCTTGCGGGCCACCTTTTCCACCAGCATGCCCACGGCACCCGGGGTGGGCATGATCTCCACATCGGTCCAGGTCATGAGCTTGGCGTACCCCGGGGCGTGCTGCATCACGTGTTCCATGAAGAGCTCGTGGATCTTGTCGCGGGCCGGGCCCAGGTTCTCGCGTTCCAGCACGGGGCGAATGTTGTCCACGATGTACAGAGCGGTGACATCACCCAGGATTTTTTTGATGTCCTCCCGGGCGTCCTTGTTGCCGGCATAGATCACGGGAAGTTTGTAGGTGACGCCGAAGCGGGGCTTGGGATCGGCCGCACGGATCAACTCGGCGAGCTCGATGACATGCTTTTTGGTGCCGCCGTCGACGCCGCCGGCCAGCAGGATCATGTCGGGCCGGAGCCGGCGGATGAGTTCCACCCGTTCGTGGGGCAGGCGGCCGTCGTTGGAGGCAATCACCTCCATCACGATGGCGCCGGCGCCCAGGGCCGCGCGGGCCGCACTCTCTGCGGTCATGCTCTTGACCACGCCGGCCACCAGCATCTGGAGACCGCCGCCGGCCGAGGAGGTAGACACATACAGATCCACCCCTTCGGTTTCGCTTTTCTTGGGCTTGATGATCTTTTCGCCGTCCAGGATCTTGCGGCCGGTGAGTTCTTCCAGTTCGCGGAAGGCGTTCAGAACCCCACGGGTGACATCTTCAAAGGGAGCCTCCACCGTGGTGGGTGCTTCGCCACGGGCAACCAGCCGGTGTTCCTCTCCAACTTTCTCAATGAGGATCGCCTTTGTGGTGGTACTTCCGCAGTCTGTTGCAACAACCCTTTCCAGTTCTTTTTTCTGATCCATTGTTCAACTCCCCTGTGATCTCTCGGCCAATTGTACAAAAATCCTACGCTTTTTTCAAGCCACTCCTTTCTTTGCGGAACAGGGGCACCAGGAAAATCGGGGCCAGCAGGGTGGTGACCATGGTCATCATCACCGCAACGCCGTACATGTCCTTCTGGATGGTGCCCTTGGCGATGGCAACGCTGGCCACGATCAGGGCCACTTCGC
>WGAB01000020.1 GCA_015489295.1 Caldifarciminota bacterium | reverse complement strand
TCCTATGTGTTTTTGGCGAGTTTTTTGATGACCTCCACGAGCCGTCGGATTCGGGCCTCGGGGTCAGGCTCCCGGTCCACCATGCAGGTCTGCACGCAATCGTTCAGATGCAGGGCGGCCAGTTCCGCGGCCAGCTGGCCGGCGGCCCCGCGGACCGCGAGGGCCAGCTGGATCAGCTGGTCGGCGCACTCGCCGGCCTCCAGGCGTCGCTCAATGGCCTCTACCTGGCCCTTGAGCCGTCGGACCCGGGCCACGAGCCGCCGTTTCTCCTCCTCGGTCAGGTACACCACGCTGTTCATGTTCACCTCCGCCCGTATAGTATACCCCCTATGGTATTCTGTCAAGGAGGAGCTCCCGGCCTTCGGAGTTTAGGGGTATCAGCGTTCACACCTGCTGGGGCCCGGTTGGCCTGGGATACCGCTGGCGGTTAAGCCCCGCGTGCCAGGAATCCCGGCGCCGGGGCTTCCGGTGACCCTTGGTGAGGGCAGGAATTGCCTTAACCGGAGATTCTTACCGCAGCAGCCACACCTTGCCCCGCAACGCCCCCTTCCAGGTCCAGAGGTAGACGCCGCTTTGAGAGGGGCCGGGAATCTGGTGCACCCCCTTTGGCAGGGAACCATGCCACACCTGCCGCCCGGTGACGTCGTACAGCCGAAGGATTCCGGCCTCGGGGACCTCGGCAAAGAGGTCGCCGGCCGAGGACCACAGCCGGGGATATGCCCCAGGGGTTCTGGGCGACTCTGCCACCCTTGTAGCCCCGCCTGTGGGCTGGTACACGTGGAACCCGGCCGGTCCCTCCGCCGCCACCAGGTAGGCGCCGTTCTGCACGGGATACACCTGGAACAGATAATTGGGCCAGTTGTTGTAGCCCAATTGATTCAGCGAAGGATCGTAGATCCGCAGGCCTTCGCCGTAGTTGCTCACCAGGATCCGGCTGCCTGCCACCCGAACCCCCAGGATTCGGCTGTTGCCCCCGCTGATGCCACCTGCACGCGTTGGATGCGAAGGCGTTCCGACATTCACCACCAGCAAAGAGTCGTAGTACGCGAGGTAGGCCCGGATGCCGTTCACATCCACATCCCACAGGGGGAAGGGCGAAGCCGAGCGATGGAAATTCCCCACAAGTGTGGGATTGGCAGGGTTGGCAATGTTCACGATATGAAGCCCGGCGAGGTCGGCGGCGACATAGGCGTAGGATCCCAGGACCCGCAGGCCTCGGCCGGTGCCGGTGAGGTTCAGCGAGGCCACCCGCTGGATGTTCGTGGGATCGGCCACCGAAAGCACCACAAGGCCCGAGTCCACGTCGCTCAAGTAGGCGTAGGTGCCCTGCAACTGGAGCCCGGTAAACTCAAACTGCGAAAAACTCGCGCTGCCCAAAAGGCTCGGGGAGGCCGCGTGGGTGAGGTCGTAAATGTAGTACTCTCCCTCACTCGTGGCCACATGAAGACGGCGCAAACTCGGGTCCACCGCCGGGACCCCCGCGGCCCCGGAGGGCAGGGCGAAGGTGGCGAGCCATACCGGATGGGTGGCATCGGTGAAGTCCACGATGCCGATGCCCTGGAACCCTGTGGCAATGTAAGCGGTGTCGTTCAAAAAGGCCATTTTCAGGAAGAAACCGGCCTCGGGGATGCCAAAGGTTCCGAGGACTGGCCCCGGTGTTCCTGGGTTCGTCAGATCCCAAACCTCCAGGCCACCTCGATGCCCCGCGCTCAAAAGGAGCCGGTTCCCCCGGGCCAGGATCTCCTGGACCCAGGAATGATCCAGATTCTGGCTGTGGGTCACCGACGGGCTCGTGGGAACACTGATGTCCACCACCTGCAGGGTGGACCCATAGGGGCGCCAGAACTTCACGGTGGTGAGGTAGGCATAGGACCCCTGGAGGTTCAAGGCCAGGGTGTGGTGCGGTCGTCCCGCAGGCCCTCCAAAGGGCAAGTAGGTCACCTGGGTTGGGGCCGCGGGGTTCTGGACATCGATGACGCGGAACCCGCTATCCGAGGCCACATAGGCATAGGTACCGGAAACCTCCACATCCCAGCACCAGTCGCCACCGCTTGGGGTGAACAAGCCCACCGGCGTCGCGCTCGGCAGATGCACGACAGCCAGGCCACCCTGGGTTGCCCCCAGGGGTGCCAGGGCCAGGTAAGCGTAGTCTCCCTGAAGCGCCAGGCCGTGGGGCGCTCCCGGTACGGTGATGGAGGCCAGGAACTGCGGAGACGCCGGATTGGACACGTCGTACAGCAGGAGCTTTGCCCAGAAGGTTACCCCGAATAACGTGTCGTGGCGGACTTCGATGGCCTTGAGATGGGGCTCCAGGGGAGCCGTTCCCAAGAGCGTCGGGTCGCTCAGGGTGGAAACGTCCCAGAGGGTCACCTCTCCGTCGTACTCGTTGGCGGCGTAGAGCCGTTGGGTGGTGGGATCATAGGCCAGGTCCCGTGCGATGTCGTTCAGAGGCAAACTCGCAACCGTGTCGATGGCCGAAAGATTGCTGAGATCCAGGATGAGAACCCGTCGGCCCACGGCCAAAAATGCTGCGTTCCGGGTATTGTCATAGGCCAGACCGTGGGCCAGGCCCCAGGGATGGGTGGCCACACCGTTGATGTTCGAGGAGTCGCGGACAGCCAGGGGATGAGGGGAAGAGGTGGGTTCGGGCACAGGCCCGAAGGCGTGGATCGTTGTGTTCCAGAACAGAAACGCTCCCGCGATTCCATACAGGAACCCACGCATTGCCAGCCTCCTTTTCCGATACCCTTGCGATAGACCTTACCGGACCGACAAACTCAAGTTTGGCCCGAATTTTACACATTCTTCCCGGGGAAGCACAAGGGCAGCAGACAATGGGGGAGGCCGAGGGATCTCCGGAGAACCAAAAAGGCCGGAAACCCTTGAAAAACGTGGAAATCCGCGGGTAAGGGGAGTGCTCCTCCACCGGCCAATCGTGTATAATTGTCGGCAAAACCCAAGGAGGTGCTGTGATGAAGGTTTGGAGGAGTGGTTTGGCGATCCTGCTGGTGGCGATCTTTGGGCTTATGGGGTGTGCAAAGAAAGAAGAGCCGAAGGTGACCGCCATTAAGGTGACGATTCGGCCCCAGGCAGGGACCGGCGTAGACGTCAACAACGCCCGCGTCCAGATTTACTCCGATGCGCAATTCCAGAACCTGGTGACCGAGGGTGCCGCCACCGGGTCTTCGGTGGAAGCCTCCGTCACCCTGGAAGTTTCCCCCGGCACCTACTACGTGGTGGCCTGGAAGGACGTGAACTCCAACGGAACCCTGGACGCAGGGGATTTCTATGGGTTTTACGCGAACGATCTGGGCCAGCCCCTGGGGGTTACCCTGAGTGAAGGAGAGACGGTTTCCATTGAGTTCGTTGTTTCCGTTTACTCCGGTGGCGGAGGCGGGGGCACCACAGGAACCATCCAGGGCACCGCAACCCTGGCGCAGGGGCTCACTGGCGATCTGGGAGGTGCTGTGGCCTCGATTTACACCTCCTACGACAACTGGTACAACGACAATTACCTGGAGCGGATCCCCGTGTCCGGCAACGGGGCCACCGTTACCTTTACCTTTTCCAATGTTGACCCCGGCACCTACTACCTCGATGTTTGGAAGGACAACGACAACAGCGGCACCTGGAACAGCGGCGACTTTGCTGGAGTCTACGACGAAGACGGGGATGGAAACATCGATCCCCTCCAGGTGGACGCCGGTGAAACGGTCCAGGTGACCATTACGGTTTTCCAGCTTCAGTAAGGGGGTATGGAGGCGTTGGGGATGCCGCTCCTTCTCACTTAAGAATCCTTCCAGCGCTTCAAAGGTCGGTACCCTGGGTTGATCTAATCCGTACCTGAGGGTGGGTTACCATCCCCAGGTACATCTACTTCTTCAGCGGTTTCATTCTGGAGTGCCTGCTAACCTTCCTTGAGGTCTTTGTATGGACGAACAGCCTTGACGCGGTGAAGGTTTCCGGGTCCTCGGAATTCCGATCCGAGGCCGAACCCCTGCCGTTCAGGGCGTATCCTTTTAACCCCCAAAAGGAGGTCTGAGTGATGAGGGAAAAGGTGCATACCGACAGGGCGCCCAAAGCCATTGGGCCGTACAGCCAGGCCATTGACACCGGCGACTTCGTGTTCCTCTCCGGCCAGATCGGCCTGGATCCGGAAACCGGCCAGATGAAAGCCGGCGTGGAAGAGCAAACCCATCAGGTGATGAAAAACCTCCAGGCCGTGCTGGAGGCCGTGGGCCTGGACTTCTCGCATGTGGTGAAGACCACCATTTACCTCCAGGACCTCAACGACTTCGGTAAGGTCAACGAAATCTATGAGTCTTATCTGAAGGAGCCCTATCCGGCCCGGGCCACAGTGCAGGTGGCGGCCCTGCCCAAGGGGGCGCTTGTGGAAATTGAGATGATCGCCAAACGGTGTTGACGCGATGGCAGAGGAACGGCGGACCCTTCTGATTCGGCTGGGCGAACTGACCCTGAAGAGCAAGAGGGTTCGCCATCGGTTTACCCTGCGGCTCCTGCAGAACCTGAAGGCGGCCCTGGACGCCGAGGGGATCCGGGATTACCGGGTGATCAACGAATGGAGCCGCCTGTTCGTGGAAGTGCCGGAGAGCCAGGAGAAAGAGGCCCGCGAGGTGCTCCGGCGGGTGTTCGGCATCGCCTCCCTTTCGCCCGTGGAAGTGATGTACTTCCGCACGATCCGCGATCTGGAGAACTTCGCCGAGCAGATGTATGCCCTGCTGGTGGACGGCCGCACCTTTGCCGTGCGGGTCAAACGGGTGGGGCGCCATCCCTTTCGGTCGATTGATGTGGAACGCCTGGTAGGCGGCCGACTCGCCCGGTACGGCACCGTGGACCTGGAAAACCCCGAGGTGCTGGTGGAAATTGAGATCCGGGAGCACCAGGCCTTTTTCTTCGTGGAACGCATTGCCGGCCCCGGCGGCCTGCCGCTGGGCACCGAGGGCAAGGCCCTGGCCCTGGTGTCGGGCGGGTTTGATTCGGCCGTGGCCGCCTGGCTCATGATGAAGCGTGGGGTGGCCCTGGACTTCGTGCTGTTCAACCTCGGAGGGCCCCTGCACCTGAAGGGCACGCTGGATGTGGTGCAAACCCTGTGCCGGCGCTGGTGCTACGGCACCGACCCCGTGTTCCATGAGGTGGACTTCCGCGCGGTGGTACAGGATCTCCATGCCCGGGTGAAGGAGAACTACTGGAACCTCATCCTGAAGCGCCTGATGTACCGGGCCGCGGCCCGCCTGGCCCGGGAGATCGGCGTGCCCGCCGTGGTTACCGGCGAGAGCATCGGCCAGGTGTCGTCCCAGACCTTTGTGAACCTCACGGTGCTGGAGGAAGCGGCCGAGGTGCCCGTGTTCCGGCCCCTATTGACCTACGACAAGCAGGAGATCATTGACCTGGCCCGCCGGATCGGCACCTATGAGGTGAGCGCAGCGGTGGCCGAGTATTGCCAGCTGGTGGCGCGGCACCCGGTCACACGGGCCAACCCCCAGCGGGTGCGGGAACTGGAGGAGCGGCTGAACCCCGAACTTCTGGTTCGGGCTGTGGAAGAGCGGCGCAGTTTCCCCCTGCGCGCGGCCCCGGCCGAGGTTCTGGGAAATGTGGAGGTGGACACGGTGCCCGAGGGTGCCGTGATCCTGGATGTGCGACGCCGGGCCGATCCGCCGATTCCCGGAGCACGCCGGATCCCGGCCGACCGGTTCCGGGAGGCCGTGGCCACCCTGGACCCCTCGGTGCCCTATGTGCTGGTGTGCGAGAGCGGATACCGCAGCTTTGAACTGGCCCGCGACCTGCAACAGCAGGGGTTCCGGGCCTATTCCCTGAAGGGAGGCGCCCGGTGGCTGCTGAAGCACATGTCGTCGGCGTAGATGCCGGCGGCACCAAAACCGAGTGGCGCTGGCTTTCGCCCCACGGCCTCACCGTGGCCACCGGGAAGTTGCCCGGCTTCAACCTTCAAACCGGTGCCCTGGAGCCCTGGGCCCGGGCCCTCAAGCAGGCCTTAGACCAGGCGCGGCAGGCCCATCGGCTGCCGGAGCCGGCCCTCGTGGTGGTGGGAGCGGCCGGGGTCTATCTCCCGGAGGAACGGCGACGGGTGGAAACCGTACTGCAGCGGGAACTCGGGGTGCCGGTGGAGGCCCTGTCGGATGTGGAAATCGCCTATTACGCGGCCCACGGCGCCCGGCCGGGCATTCTTCTGATTGCCGGGACCGGGTCCATTGGCCTGGCCCGCGACGAGGGCGGCACCCTGCATCGGGTTGGCGGCTACGGTCTTTTCTTGGACGATGAGGGATCCGGAGCGTGGATCGTGCTTCGCGCTCTGCAGGAAACCCTGCGGGCTGCCGACGGCCGGGGCCCCGAAACCCGGCTGATGGACCTCTGGCTCCGGAATCAAACGCCTCGGGCTCTGGCCCTGAAGTATCACCGGGCGAGCCCTGGCGACCTGGCCCGCTGGTTCCCCCGGGTGATGGAGGTGGCCCGGGAGGATCCGGTGGCCCGCCAGGTGGTGGACCAGGGCGTGGAGGCCCTCATCGGCATGGTGCAGGCCCTGCGGTGCCGGTTCCGGAACCCGCCGGATCGGTTCGTGGTGGCTGGCGGCCTGTTCCAGCATGCCGTCTTTCGGACCTGGTTCCAGGAGCGCGCACAGCAGGAAGGGCTCCGGCCCGAACCCCTGCCCCATCCGCCCTCCTGGGGCGCGGCCCGCTACGGCCAGGACCGGCTCCGCCGGGAAAACCTCTGAAACCCCGTATAATTTCCCATCAAATGAAACCCGAACTCCAGGCCCTTCTGGAACTCCAGGATATTGACCTTGCCTTGGACCGCCTCCAGCGGCGGAAACAGGAAATCCCCCAGGAGATCCAGCAAAGGAAAGCGCACATCGAAGCCCTCCAACAGGAAAAGGCGCAGCTTGTGGAGCACCTGAACCAGAAGAAACTCCAGATTCGGAAACTGGAAAAGGAAATCCTGGCTGCCGAGCAAACCCTGAAGAAGTTCCAGTCCGATCTTTTGAAACTCAAGGACAACAAAGAGTACCAGGCCAAACTCCACGAAATCGAGATCCAGAAGCAGAAGATCCGCCAGCTGGAAGACCAGACTCTGGAGGTAATGGAGGAGGTGGAAATCCTGGAGCAGGAGCTTCCGGCCAGGCAGCGGGAACTGGAGAACCAGATCCAGGAGGTTCAGGCCCGGCTGGAGGCCCTGGAAAAGGAGTTCCTGGGGCTGGACGACCAGCTGCTGGAATACACGTCCCGCCGCGAGGCCTACCGAACCCGGGTGCCGGCCCAGATGCTCAAGCAGTATGAGCGGCTTCGGCGACTCCTGCGGGGGCGGGTGGTGGTACCGGTCCAGAACAACACCTGCACCGGATGCAACGCCGAGTTGCCGGTGCAGGTGGTCATCAACCTGAAGGTTACCGGCGAATTCGGCCACTGTGAGAACTGTGGGCGATTTATTTATGTCGAAGACTAAGGGGCCGGTGCGTATCTTCGTGGATGGGGCTTCCAGCGGCAATCCCGGCCCGGCCGGCGCGGGCATCCTGATCCTGGATTCCAGAGGAAAGGTGCTGGTGCAGGAGTCTGTGCCCCTGGGGGTGGCCACCAACAACCAGGCCGAATACCTGGCCCTGCTTCTTGCCCTGCGGCACCTGGTGGCCCTCGGAGGCCCCCGCGCCACGGTCTTCACCGATTCCGAACTCCTGTATAATCAACTGACCGGACGCTATCGGGTTCGGGCCGAGAATCTCCGCTTGCTGCATCTTCTGGCGGTGGCATATCTGCGCACCCTGGCTGTGGAAATCCGGTGGGTGGCCCGGGAGGAGAACCGGATGGCCGATCGGTTGGCCCGAGCCGCAGCCCGGAAAAGGAGGTCGTAATCCATGGAACGCTTCACCGTGGAGCAACTCTGGAAACGCACACCGAACAAGTACGAGGCCGTGGTGGTGGCGGCCCTGGAGGCCCGCCGACTGGCCCGCTGGGCCCGTGAACACGGCCTGAAACTGGAAGAGAAACCCACCATCCTGGCCCTCCGCCACTTCATTGAGGGCAAGGTCGAATACGAGTTCGTTGAGGAAGAGGAACTCTAAGGTCCCGTCGTGAAGGTCCTTCTGGGGGTCACCGGGAGCATCGCGGCCTACAAGGCGGCCGTGCTGGCCCGACTCCTGGTGAAGGAAGGGGACCGCGTGCGGACCCTGTTGACCCCCGCAGCCGAACGCTTTGTGTCGCCCCTGACCTTCGCCAGCCTCACCAGCGAGCCTGCTTATACGGACCGCGACTTCTGGCAGGCCTCCGGCCGGATCCTGCATGTGGACCTGGCCCGCTGGGCCGACCTTGTGGTGCTCGCGCCGGCGTCCTACAACACCCTGAACAAGTGGGCCCAGGGCATCGCCGATAACGCCCTGCTGGCGCTGCTGGCCATGGCGCGGTGGCCCGTGGTGGTGGCACCAGCCATGCACGGCGAAATGTACGAAAACCTCCGGAACCTGGGAGTGCTGCCCCGGCTGGAGGGGCTGGGTGCGGTGGTCGTGGGGCCGGAGGTAGGGCCGCTGGCCTCGGGCGATGAGGGCCCGGGCCGGATGAGCGAGCCCGAAACCATCCTGGCCGAGATCCGGAACCTCGAGGAAACCCTCCGGGCCCTGCAGGGACGCAGGGTGCTGGTAGTGTACGGCCGCACCGAGGAAGACCTGGACGGCGTGCGGGTGATCACAAACCGGTCGTCGGGCCGGATGGGGCGCGCGCTCGTGCGCTGGGCCCTGTGGATGGGGGCTGAGGTGATCTCGCTCGTGGGCGAGACCTCGGTGGACCCCCCGCGGACACCCACCCTGGTGCGGGTGCGCACCACCGAGGAGATGAAGGAGGCGCTGCATCGCCTGGCCCCGGAGGCGGACCTCGTGATCATGGCCGCGGCGGTGAGCGATTACCGCCCGCTCCGCCGGCGGCGCGAGAAGATGCCCCGCCGGGCAGGCCGCCGCAGCTTGACCCTGGTGCCCACCGAAGACCTCCTTACCACCATGCCCCGTCGGCCCGGCCAGGTGGTGGTGGCCTTTGCCCTGGAGGACCGCGACCTTGTGCAGCGGGCCCGCGAGAAAATGGCCCGGAAAGGCGTGCACCTCATGGTGGCCAATGTGCCGGAGGCCATGGGCTCGGAAACCACCCGGGGCTATCTGCTCACCGAAACCGAGGCCCTGCCCTTTGAGGGCTGGACCAAACACCGCCTGGCCCGGGAGATCCTCCGGCGGGCCGCTGCCCTGCTTCCATGAGCCGCAAGAGTTTCTGGCAACTCCTGTATCTGGAGTCCCTGGGGCTGAACGAGGTGATCCTGCCAGAGGGCGCCAAAACCAAGGCCCAGGCGCTGGAAGAGGTGCGTCGGAAGGTGCTGCGATGCACCCGTTGTCATCTCCACAAAACCAAAACCCACTATGTGTTCGGTTCCGGCAATCCCTATGCCGACCTGATGTTCGTGGGAGAGGCCCCGGGTGCAGAGGAAGACAAAAAGGGCAAGCCCTTTGTGGGCCGGGCCGGGCAGCTGCTGGACCGGCTGCTTCAGGAGGTGGGCCTGAACCGGGAAACCGATCTGTACATCACCAATGTGCTCAAGTGTCGGCCGCCCAGGAACCGAGACCCGGAGCCCGGCGAAATCCAGGCCTGTTTTCCCTATCTCAAGGCCCAGATCCAGATCCTGCGGCCCCGGCTGCTGGTGGCCCTGGGGCGGTTCGCCGCCTGGACCCT
>WGAB01000019.1 GCA_015489295.1 Caldifarciminota bacterium | reverse complement strand
TTCCTGGCCAGCTTCGGCCTGCTGCGGTGGATTCCCACCGAGTTCATCCCGCCGTCGGATACCGGCGAGTTCCGGGGCCAGTTCCTGCTGCCCACCGGCACCCGCCTGGAGGTCACCGACTCGGTGATGCGACTCCTGGAAACCAAAATGCGGCGGATGATTCCCGAGGCCGAGGTGATCGTCACCCGTTCGGGTCCCTCGGAAACCGGCATGGGCGCCGTGTTCGGTTCCAAGGAGAGTTCCAACTCGGGCTTCTTCTCCGGCCACCTGGTACCCCGGAGTCAGCGGCACCGGGATGTGTTTGAAATCGTGGCCGCTTTGAACGACACCCTGGCCCAGATGCCGGGCCTGGAATCCTACTCCGTGTCGGCCACGGGCGGCGGCCAGGAGTTCCTGTTCGGCACGGGCAAACCCATTGAGATTGAGGTGTACGGCTACGACCTGGCCCTCACGGATTCCGTGGCCCGCCAGATCCGGCAAATGCTCAAAACCATCCCGGGCATCAAGGCGCCAACGCTGTCGCGCAGCAGCCGACGGCCCGAGATCTGGGTGCGCCTGGACCGGGAAAAGCTGTACCGCTACGGCCTGAACTCCGCCCGGGTGGGCGTCTATCTGCGCACCGCCATCTTCGGCGCCGATGCCACCACCCTCAAGCGGGGTGGCGACGAGTTCCCCCTCCGGGTGCATCTGGAAAACCACGACCGCAGGGACCCCGGCATCCTGGAGAGCCTGCGGATCCCTACCGAGAAGGGGCCCGTGTACCTCGCCGATCTGGCCACCATTGAGCGGCGCCTCGGCCCCCTGAGCCTGGAACACAAGAACCGGGAGCGCCTGGTTCGGGTTCAGGCGGAAACCTTCGGCCGACCCCTCGGTGCCATCGCCCGGGATGTGGATCAGAAAATTCGGCAGATGGTGCTCCCTCCAGGCGTTCGCGTGGAGATCGCGGGCACGGTCAAGCGCCAGCGCGAATCCTTTGCCACCCTGTTCAAGGCCCTCCTCGGCGGCACCCTGCTCGTGTACCTGGTGATGGCCGGGCTCTTTGAATCCTTCCTGGACCCGCTGCTCATCATGTTCTCCGTGCCCTTTGCCTTTACGGGCAGCTTCCTGATCCTCTACCTTACCGGCACCCCCCTGTCCATGATGGCCTTTGTGGGCATGCTCATGCTCGTGGGGGTGGTGGTGAACAACGCCATCGTGCTCCTGGATTACATCCACCTGCTGCGGGCGCGGGGGCTGTCGCTGGCCGAGGCCGTGGTACAGGGCGGCCGCCGGCGGCTCCGGCCCGTGCTGATCACCGCCCTGACCACCGTGTTCGGCATGGTGCCCCTGGCCGTTTCCCGGGCCGAGGGCGCCGAGATGTGGAGCCCCTTCGGCGTCGTGGTCATCGGCGGCCTGCTCTTTTCCACCCTGGTCACCCTGGTGTACATCCCCACCCTGTACGCCTGGGTGGCCGGCCTGCGGAGGTTCCGAAAAAAGGAGGAAGTTCCATCATGAAACTCCTCATGCTCGTGTTTGATGCGGCTCTGGAGGATGTGGTGCAGGTACGGCTTCAGCAGCTGGGCCTGGAACACTGGACCAAACTGGAGCGCGCCCTGGGCAAGGGCAGCCGCTCACAGCCCCTCCTGAACACCCATATCTGGCCCGGCTACCATGTGGTGTACTTCATCAAGGTGGACGACTTCGCCCCCTATCGCCAGGCCTTCCAGGAAATGTCCCGGGAGTACGCCCACCGGGGCTTCCGCACCTTTGTGCTGCCCCTGGAGGAGTTTATTTAAGGGCCGATCCCTCGCGCCCCGGCGTTTCCCGGGGGACCCGTCGGCCCGTTAATCCCCACGGGATGGGGTTTCCTTCAGGGTTTCGTACAGTTCCCGGGCCCGCTGCAGGGCCTCGGAGCGGCTGCGGAGTTTGCCTGCCAGGTGCTCCTCGTGCACCGTATCCAGGATCCACCGGTACACTGGCCCCTCGGGAATCCCCAGGGCCTTGAGGTCGTGGCCGGTGATCAGGCGCTGTCGGGCCGTTTTCTTCTGGCGTTCCAGAATCTCGCGGATCCGCTGGGCCAGCAGCAGATGCCGTTCGATGCCGATCAACTCCGGCGGCGAGGCCAGGGCATCGGCAATGGCCAGAAGCAACAGGGGAAAGGCCCACGATCCCATACGCCGCACGTACCGGGCCACGGCCCGATCGGTCATGTGGGGATCCCAGGCCAGGTGATGGGGATACATGTGATGCCGCACCAGGAAGGCCACGGTTTCCCATTCCCGTCGGGCGAACCGAAGGGCCTGGAGTCGCCGGGCCGCAATGTGCGCCCCTACCCGGTCGTGGTTCAGAAAGTGGGTTCGGCCCTCCGCATCCCGGCTTAAGGTTTCGGGCTTGCCAATGTCGTGGAACAGGGCCGCAAGGAACAGCAACGCCCGCTGCAGGGAATCCTCAAGGACCGGGACCAGGTACTCCCGATAGGGGGCCAGAGGGGTATCGTCCAGGGCGAAGACCCAGGTTTCCAGGTGTTGCAGGGTAAGGAGGGTGTGGTCCAGCAGGTTCTGATCGGTCTGGTACCGCTGGTCCGTGAGGTCCAGCGCCCGAACCTCGGGGAACAGTTCAAACAGGAGCCCGGTATGGCGCATGCCCTGGCAGGTGGCCGAAACCCAGCGGCCTCCAAAGAGCCGGAGGAGTTCCTCGCGGATCCGCTCTGCGGCCGACTGGTGGATGGCCTGGCGCAGTTCGGTGATCCACCGAAGGGTACGGGCCTCGAGGGCAAAGCCGAGTTCGCTGTGGAGCCGGAACGCCCGCAGCAGGCGGAGCGGATCTGCCGCCAGGTTGCGGCGGCGGTACGCCCGGATCCGCCGTCGCCGGAGGTCCTGGAGGCCGCCCGTGGGATCGATCACGGTGCTCAGATCCAGGGGGACGGCGATGGCATTGATGGTGAAGTCCCGGAGTTCCAGGTCCTTCCACAGGGTTTCGGCCCGCAGCCCGGCCAGATCCAGCCAGAAATCCGGGGCCAACACGATCCGGTACTCGTCGAGTTCCGGCTTCAGGGGAACCACCCGGCCCGGCAGCCGATGTTTCCGGAGGAGGTGGCGCACCTGCCCCCCGTACACCAGGTCGACGTCCTTCGGGGTCCTATGCAGGGCGCAGTCCCGCACGGTGCCGCCCACGAAGTACAGGAACCGTTCTGTCCGCAGCGACCGGGGGAGGCGTTCCCGGAGCTGGTAAAGGCAATCCCTCATGGAACCAGGATCACCTTCTGGTTCTCCACCTCGTTGCCCCGCCGGTACACCACGAGGTACTGGCCCGGCGGCAACCCCTCCAGGGAGGTGAACACCTCATAGCGTCCGGCATCCCGCACCGACCGGTCCAGAACCCGCAGCACCTGGCCGTCGGACCGACACAGCAGGATTTCCACGAGGGCAGGCTCGGTCACCCGGTATTCCACCCACAGGTGCCGCTGGGTGGGGTTGGGCCAGATCCACAGGTGCTGGGGCGCGGAGGGGGCAGAAGTTGGGG
>WGAB01000018.1 GCA_015489295.1 Caldifarciminota bacterium | reverse complement strand
GAGGGTGACCAGCACCCTCCCCGCAGTGACCAAAGCGCGCTTCACGCCTTAATTTTAAGGGTTTGGGCTGGCGGCGGCCCCTGGACCGGAACCCGAGGGCCGTTGGATAATCCAGGTATGCAACGACCGCTCCTGCTGACCGGCCGCCCCGGATGTGGCAAAACCACCGTGGTGCAGCGGGTGGCCTCCTCCCTTCAGGCACAGGGGATGCTCGTGCAGGGGTTTTACACCCGCGAGATCCGGGAGCAGGGAAGGCGCCAGGGGTTTGAGATCGTGACCCTCCCGGAGGGCCATCGGGGCTTGCTGGCCCGGGTGGAGCCCGGCGATGCCGGGCCCAGGATCGGCCGGTACCGGGTGTACGTGTCGACCTTGGAGGAGCTGGTGTTGCCCCTGCTCGTCCGGATTCCTCCCCAGGTGGCCCTCGTGGTCATCGACGAGATCGGCGGCATGGAACTCCTGTCCGAGGCCTTTCGCCAGCAGGTGCTTCGGCTGCTGAAGGCCCCTCCTACTTGCCTCCTCGCGACGATCCAGGAAAGACAGGTGCGGCGGTTTCTGGAGCCCCACGGGCTGCTCGAGGCGGTGGACCTGTGGCGAATGCGCTTCGGGGAGGCCGAGGAGGTGAGCCGAAGGATTCTCCGGCGTCTTCAGGGGTGCTCAGGTCATTGAGCCGGTAGGTGGTCGGAACGATCGGAAAAAGAGGGCTGCGGCCGCCGCCATCAAAAAGAACCCCGGCACGTACAGGCTCCAGAGGAACCGGTCCGGCACGAAGGACTGGAACCCTTCGGGCCCGGAGCGGGCCAGCACCTGGGCTGGCAGCCCCATGAAGGAGACCAGCACCAGGAGAACGCCCAGGAGGGCAGGGAGGGCGGTACGGAGGTCGAGCACCGGTTCCCATCCTTTAAGAAGCCTCTCGTCATAGATCAGGCCGGCCACCACGAGGAGCAGGGCCACCAGCATGGGAGTCAACACCGGCCCGAACCAGGGGATGGGGATGAGGAACAGCACGTCCCATTCCAGGAGGCTCCGGGGCCAGCGGATCAGCACAAAAAGCCAGAAGTAGTAAAAGAGGTCCCACACCCCAAACAGCACCATGAACCGGAAAAACCGTTGCCAGCCAGAGCGGGCGACGGCCCAGGCCACGGTGACCAGCATAACCAGGGTGGCGGCTTCGCGGCCCAGTTCAACGAGGTAAAGGCGGGGCACCATGGGAGCCAGGGGAAAGAGAGCCGGGCGCCCGGGATAGAAGATCTCGCGGAGGTACACCACCACCGTGGCCTCCAGGTAGGCCATGGCAACGGCAAACAGGAACAGGGCGATCCACCGGCCACGATCCTGCATGGCCTACAGATTATGAGCGAGGGCGTCCCCTGGGTCTACAGTCGGTAAAACCCAGCACAACGGTTCCAGAAGCGTTCCGGCTGCCCCTTTATTGACTTTATGCAGGGGGTTCCGTATGTTTGCCGCATGGTGCCCACGCTCTGGCTCCTGTTCCTGCTGGTGGCGATTCCGGTTGTGCTGTATTTCGGGCGGTATCGGCGTCCTTCCCCGGCAGAGGTGGTGATCCTCCTCTCGGCCCTTGTGGGGCTCTGGCATTCTCCCGCGGCCGGCCCTCCAGTTTCTCCCTGGATTCTGGAGTTCCTGGTGACCCTGCTCCTGTTTCGCCTCGGCGGACGGGTACACCTGGAGGATCTGCGGCAGTTCCGTACTCTGCTCTGGACCGGCGGGTTTCTATTTTCTGCCCTGGTTGCGGCCGCGGTTTTCCACGTCCTGCCCTTTTTCCGAAGTCATCCGGTTTCCCTGGCGCTCGTGCTCCAGGCCGGAGCCCCTGTGGTGTTTCTGGCGTTCCTGTGGGAATCCCGGCCCCACGGCGTAACGGTGCGCACCGCCCTGCTGGGTGCCTACGTGCACCTTACCTTCGTGTTCCTTTTCCTGTTCGCCCTGCAGGGGTCCGGCCTGGGCGAGGTCGTGGAACGGTTCGCAGTGTTCCTGCTGGCTTCTGGTGCTGTGGGCACAGCCCTGGGCCTCTCCTTCTCCTACCTGGAGGCCAAGATCGAGGAGGAGTTCTACCTCCTGCTCCTGGTCGTCGGCACCCTGGTGTTTCTGCAGGGGATCTATGGGGCGCTCCACCTGTTTACCGGCATCACGGTCCTGATCGCCGGGGCCGTGGCCAGCAACACCTCCCTGAAACACCAGCGGCTCTGGCACGTTCTGGACCCCTACGAGTACCCGGCGGTTCTGCTGTTCCTGGGCCTGGTCTTCCTGGGCCTCCGGTGGGTTTCCTGGTCGGCGTTCCTCTGGGGCCTGCTGGGGGTCCTGGTGGTGGCCGGAGGGCTCCGCTGGGCTGGAACCGCTCTGGTGTTCCGGAGTTTTCCCCAGGACCAACGGGTAACCCTGGCCACCTTTACCCTGGCCCAGGGTGGGATCGGGCTCTGGCTGCTCCACCGGGCCCTTCCCGATGCAGCATGGCTGGGGCTCCCCCTGGCCGTGGCCTCCCTGATCGGCCTGCCGCTGTGGCGGCGGGTTTTCGCTCCAGAACTCAGCCTGGTGGTCCACATGCCCATCGAGACCTTCTGGCCGCCGGAGGCCGCCCTGCTGGTTCACCGGTTCCGCCGATGGCTCCGCCGTGTACCGGAATCCCAGAGCCCCACGGCCAGCGAATTGCTCCGCACCCAGTACCTCACCGTGCCCTCGGAGGCCACGCTGGAGGAACTGGTGCAGGCCCTGCTCAAAGCCCAGGCCCACGCCGTGCCCGTGGTGGACGAGCAGCGGCGGGTGCTGGGCATCGTGCGGGGGCGCGACCTGGAACACCTGTTCACCGACGAGCAAACCCGCCACCTCATCCGGGCGATTGATGTGATGGT
>WGAB01000017.1 GCA_015489295.1 Caldifarciminota bacterium | reverse complement strand
GGAGCAGAACCCACCTCCAAAGGAGGCATCGTCATGACAAGGTTTCAGGATCAGGTGGCGCTGATCACCGGCGCCTCCACCGGCATCGGATGGGCTACTGCCCGGGCGTTTCACCAGGAGGGTGCCCGGGTGGCCCTGGTGGCCCGAAACGCCCAAACCCTGGAACAACGATTTCAGGAACTGGGCGGTGACAGAAACCGGGTGGCCGTCTTTCCGGCCGACGTAACCGACCTGGAACGGGCGCAAGAGATCGTCCAAACGGTCCTCGAGCGGTGGGGCCGGCTGGACATCCTGGTCAACAACGCAGGCATGACCGTGGATCAACTGCTGCTCCGCCTCTCCCCCGAGGATTGGCACCGGGTGCTGGAGGTCAACCTGACCGGCACCTACAACTTTACCAAGGCTGCTCTGCGCCCCCTGCTCAAACAACGCCGGGGGGTCATCGTGAACGTGTCGTCGGTGGTCGGAATCACAGGCAATCCGGGGCAGGCAGCCTACGCGGCCTCCAAGGCCGGCATCATCGCCTTCACCCGATCCCTGGCCCGGGAGGTGGGCCGCCGCAATGTAAGGGTGGTGGCGGTGGCCCCGGGCTACGTCGAAACCCGCATGACCGCCGACCTGCCCGAGGCGGTTAAGGAAGCCTACCGCAGCCAGATCGCCCTGGGTCGGCCGGCCCAGCCCGAAGAGATCGCCCGGGTCATCCTCTTTTTGGCCTCGGAAGAGGCCTCGTACATTACCGGCCAGGTCGTCGTCGTCGACGGCGGAATGATCTAACCCCGCCCTACGGCGTCCGCCAGATCAGCTGGAGTTCCCCCACGGGAGCAGTGGCGGCCCCATAGCGAAGCAACCCCATCTTTCCCCGAAGGGTCCAGTAACCCTGGGGTGCCCAGTCCCACACTACGGAGGCTTCCACCGTTCGGGTGGGCGTTCCCCGCAGGAAGTTGTCCTGGGGAAACCGGTACCCCTCCTGTTGCGGGTCCTCGGGGACCGGCCAGGGGGTGGTGACCCGGTTCTCTCCCCGAACCATCCAGACCAGGTCCAGCCCCACCCCAATCCCTCCGCTTCGGTACCCCCACCGGAGCCAGGCCGTTTCCACGTCGGGCCCAAAGGGAAAGCCCACGGGAATCCCGTAGATCTCAAACCGATCGTAGGCGTAAAAGTGGTTGTACACCCAGGCGGTGATCTTGGTGTACTCGGCGTGGCCGTACCAGGCCCCTTTGGCCGCTTCCAGGCCAATCAGCCAGGCCAGGTGGTTCGGCTCGTGGTAGCGGTCCGGCGCATACTGGAAATCGTCGACCAGGAACTCGCCATAGATCTGTCCACCGCGGAAAAGCCTGGCACGGGCGTGGAACAGCCACAGGATGTTGCCATCGGCCATGGGGTAATGGTTGAACTGGTTGGTGTAATAAAGGGTGAAGGGGTTGGCATAAAGGAGCTGGAAGGTCATCTCGCCACCGTAAAGGAAGGCCTCGGAGAAACCCACGCGGAGCCGGTTCCCAAATCGAAGGGCCAGGCCGTGGAACGCAAGGTAACGGTGGGCCCGCCGGGGGCGTGAGGTATCTCCGGGAAAGGTCGTGTGCCGGGCCTCGACGTCGGGCCACTGGGACAGCAGGTGATGAAATTCCACAGGCCCCAGCCGGAACTGCCACCCGATCAGCTCCATGGGCGGGGCCTCCTCACTGAAAAGCAAGGGAAACCGGGCCGACTCCCCAAAGTGCACCGGAGCCCGACCCAGCACGGCTGTCCACGCTCCCATCGGGGTCCAACTCAGCAATGCCCGGCGGAAGTCCGAACGAAACGCCCCCCGGAACTCCTGGATGGGATAGACCCCATCCTGACCGGTTTTCAGGAGGGGTTCCCATACCAGATTCCAGTGGGAAAACGAGGCAGTGACGGTCACTGAACTGGTGGTCCACAGGGTGCTGTCACGATGGGCCGTGAAGGCGACCTGCAGGCCATTCTCCGGCCCGAAGGATCCCCGTGGTGGCTCAAAGGCCCAGGTGGCCGGGATCCGGTCGGCCTGCAGAACTTGCCACCGGGCCAGCAAACGATTCTCCATCCCCTCGCCAAAGGCGAGGAGCATCAGCAAGATCCACATGGAGCCTTTACAGATTCAAGGGGACAAACCGCCCTCGGGACCTCAGACTCTCGGTCGCTGCCTCCAAAATCTTGACGATCCGGAGTCCAAACTCTCCGTCGGTGATGGGCCGGGTGCTGTTTTCAATGCATTCGACGAAGTGCTCAGCCTCGGCACGCAGGGCCTCTTTGGAATCCAGCTTGGGGGCCCACATGTCCCCCATCCGGTACTCCACCAGGAACCGGTACAGGTGCTCGTTGGTGTCATTGTTCTTGAGCACTTCGACTCCTTTGTCGTAGACCTTGACCTTTTCGCTGGGTTCGGTGTCGTCGTAAACCACCATCTTCTTGGTTCCCCCCAGCACCAGCAAGCGGATCTTTACCGGAGCCAGCCAGCTGACGTTGACGTGGGCAATGACGTTGTTGGGGTAATACAGGGTGAGGTAGGCGATGTTTTCCAGGTCCGGGTTGTAGTGGGAGGCTCCGGTGGCCACAACCCCCTCGGGCTGAAGGCCCTCCAGCAGGTATTCCAGGATGGAAAGGTCATGGGGCGCCAGGTCCCACAGAACATTGACATCGGGCTGGAAAAGACCCAGGTTGACCCGCATGGAGTCGAAGTACAGGATGTCGCCCAGCTGATTGGAGGTGACCAGCTCCTTGATCTTCCGCACGGCACCGGTGTAAATGAAGGTGTGGTCTACCAGGAGCACCCGGTTCTTCTTCTCGGCGAGTTCCACCAGTTCTTCGGCCTCTTCTGAGCGTGAGGTCAGGGGCTTTTCCACCAGCACATGTTTGCCCTCGTTGAGAGCCCGCTTGGCCAACTCGTAGTGGGCGAAGATGGGGGTCGCAATGAGCACCGCATCCACCCGAGGGTCCCGGATGACCTCATCGGGGTCCGGCGTCACCTGGATATGGGGATAGAGTCGTTTTGCCAGGTTCCGACGATCTTCCTTCAGGTCGGCCACCCACAGGACCTCGGCGCCGTCAATGGCGTTGAAGTTTCGGACCAGATTCGGCCCCCAATATCCGAACCCGATAACACCTACGCGAACCATTTACAACCCCCTAAAAAAGTTTTGGATCTGCTCAGCTACAAAGTCTACTTCTTCCTCGGAAAGTTCGGCAAACATGGGTAAAGAAAGGGTTTGCCGGGCCACTCTTTCAGAAACCGGTAGGGTCCCCTCCTCCATGCCCATGAACGCGTAGGCCTTTTGGCGATGCACCGGGATCGGATAATGGATGCCGACCTGGACATCGTGCTTCTTCAGGTACTCCAGGAGCGCATCCCGATGCTCGGTGAGCACGGTAAAGAGATGGTACACATGTCGGGCGTAGGGGGCCTCTTCAGGAAGCTGGAGGTCTCCCACCCCCTGCAGAAGTTCCCGGTACCGCTGAGCCCAGTACCGACGTCCCTCGTTCCAGCGATCCAGGTGCTTCAACTTCTCCCGGAGCACCACCCCCTGCAGGTTGTTGATCCGCAGGTTCAGGCCGATGTAGTCGTGGTAATACTTGCGGAAGGATCCATGGTCCCGGAGGGCTCGCATTTTCGTGGCCAAGGTATCGTCGTTGGTGGCCACGGCACCGCCCTCGCCGTACGCGCCCAGGTTCTTGCCCGGATAGAAGCTGAAGGCCCCGGCCAACCCCAGGGTGCCCGCGCGGAGCCACGTGCCCCCGGCCCGCTGGCTGAAGTACAGGGCACCGTGGGCCTGGCACGCGTCTTCCAAAACAAACAGGCCGTGTTTCTCGGCGATTTCCAGAATCGGGTCCATATCGGCCGGTTGCCCGTAAAGGTGCACCGGCAGGATCCCCCGGGTTCGGGAGGTGATTCGGGCCTCGATCTGCGCAGGGTCCATGGTGTAGTACCGGGGATCCACATCGACGAACACCGGAGTCGCCCCGACGAAGGAGATCGCCTCGGCCGTGGCAATAAAGGTGTGGGACACCGTGATGATCTCGTCGCCCGGCTGAAGGTCCAGGGCCATCAACGGCAGAAGGAGGGCCGCGGTGCCGTTGTTGACCGCTACGACATGCCGAACCCCCAGGTACTCGGCAAAGGCCTCTTCAAACTCCTGAACCTGTTTGCCCTGCACGAAAGCCGTGGCCCCCAGGATTCCCTGAAGGCCGCTCAGGAACCCGTTGAGCACATCGGACATCTGGGCCCGGAGATCCAGGAACCGGACCGGCTTCTGGAAAAAGTCGATGGACTCCGGTGAAGAGAGCAGGGTTTGAGAAGAGAGGGAAGGCGTGGAGGTGCCTTCGGGAGCGTCCACCACGTAGGGAATGCCGAACCGCTCGGCGTAGGTATCGAGCAGGCGGGCCTCGGAAAAGGTGTCGCTCAGAAGCAGCTCAGGGTCGTCCGGCAGCAGAGTGAGGCGTTGCCGTAGGGCAGGAGCCAGGGCTTGGCCGTAGAGGGCCAGGGAAACCGGAGAGACCCAGAGTCGGAGCCCATGCCGATCCCATTGCTGCAATGCCGTCTCCAGGTTTGGAGCGCGGCACAGGTTTTTCAGCGCCTGGGCGCTGAGAAGGACATCGCGCCGTGCCATGGGAGATTACTCCAGGGTTTTACGGACCCGTGCAGCCTCGCCGTAGACCAGGGTCTTGGGGGGAACATCCTTGACCACCACGGAGCCCATGCCAATGACGGCGCCCCGACCCAGGGTCACCCCACAGAGGATGGTGGCACCGGCCCCGATGGCCACATGGTCTTCCACCACCGTAGGAACGATTTCGTAGTCGTCGATTCGTGCGCCGCTCTCACCGCAGGACCGGGGATGAAGGTCGTTGGTAAACGTCACATTCGGACCAATGAACACGCAGGAGCCGATGGTCACGCCTTCCGGGATAAACACGAAGGGTTCGATTTTGGTATTGGCACCGATTTTTACCCCTTTCCGGATCTCGACGAAGGCGCCGATCTTGGTATGGGGTCCGATCTCTGCCCCATAGATATTGACGTTGCTCCAGATCACAACCCCTTCCCCGAGTTTGGTGTTGGTGATGATGATGTTGTACTCAGGAAGGTGGATATCGGTGGGTTCATCATCGGGCACGGGATAGGGCTTCCCTCGGATCAAAATCTCAGCCATGTGAGCCTCCTTCTCTTTAAACTGCCCCTACGCCTGAGAACATCACGGGTATTGTTTTGACAATGATTGCCAAATCCATGGCCAGGGACTTGTGTTCAATGTATTTTATGTCCAGGGCGGCCTGTTGGTCAAATGTTAGTAAGTTTCTCCCCGAAACTTGCCACAGGCCGGTGATCCCCGGCTTCGTGCGGAGTCGCTTGAAGTGCCAGGGTTTATAGATGTCCAGTTCATAGGGTATCGGCGGTCTTGGACCAACGATACTCATATCTCCCTTGAGCACATTCAAAAACTGTGGGAGTTCATCAAGACTGAGTTTCCGCATCCAGCGGCCCAGAGGAGTGATGCGGGGATCGTTTTCCAGCTTATAGGTGCGCCCCCCCTTCTCTCCCTTCTTGATAAGTTTTTCCACATACTCTTGATGAACCCGGTGGTCGGCGTCTGCATACATGCTGCGAAACTTAAACATCCGGAAACGCTTGCCCCGAAGTCCCACGCGTTCCTGCACGAAAAAGGCCGGCCCCCGGGAGGTGACTTTGACAAGAATAAAAAGAACCAGAAAGACTGGGAGGAACCCCAGCATGATAATGGTGGCCAGAGTAAGGTCCAGGATCCGCTTCAGATAATCGTAATCACTCATCGGTCAGTACTTCCAGCCTGTAACGGTCACCCTCCCGCCGCACCCGTACGCGTCGGCGAACGGGGCGGAGGTTTGCCGAGTTCGACGTGTAATCTTGCGTGCTTTCCGCCAGGAGGTCAAGCCGTTGTCGCCACCACCGGGCGAGTTCCAAAGGCAGGGCGTTCCAGAGCTCGTCGCCGAAGTCCCGCATCCAGGCCAGGAACTCGTCGTAAAGGGAAACGAGATCAGGGTCCAGCATGTACCCGGGATCCGGATGAACATTGATCAGAACCATGCCAAAGGCCTCCCGGATACGCAGCGCTTTGGTTTTCCAGAGGTGAAGATTCCTGTGGCCCAGGAACCGGAACACCAGGTGGTCCTGGGGCAGGGTGATGGGCAACTCCACCAGGGGACCCAGACGATAGGGAAACCAGGAGAGGACCCCTCCTGGCTGGGGCTCAAAGGGATCGGTGTCAAAACAGGAGGAGTCCCATTCCACGGGTAACTCCTGGAGCCACTGGATACGTCGCAGGGTGGAGGGGGAGCGGAACCCCCGGCTGTTCCACTGACGGGCAACCTCACGAATGGTCTGAAGTCTCCGCTCAAACTCCGACCGCGACAGAAAAAGCCGGCCGTCATGGTTGTATCCATGGATGCCCACCTCAAAACCCTGGCGCCAGATCTCCTGGACCAGGGCCTCCGGCACCTCATACTTCCGCGGCACCAGGTTGATGGCCGAACGGAACCCGTATCGTTGCTCGAGTTCCATCATCTGAGGGATGCGCTCCAACCCTTGAGCCGATTCCACATCGTGGGTGATCACGAAAACCCAGCGTTTGCCCTCTGGCCAGAACCAGAGAACGTCCACAGGCTCTTCGTTGGGAAACAGCGCCGCCAGTTGGGCAAGTTTCCGTTGTTCCAGAGTTTCATCCCAGGGCCAGGTAGGAAAGGCGGGATTTGGAGCATCTACGCTGTGCCGCTCAAGAAGGGTTCGGGCACGACGAGCCCGAGATTTCCAGAGGGCCTTCCGAACCCAGGGTCCAAGGGGACCCCTCTGAGCCCAGGACTTAAACCGGTAAAACCACTTCAGGTTCTCCAGCGGAGCCTCTACATCGTGATAGGTCTCCAGGAGATACCGGTCCAGTTCCTCCTGGAACGCCGGAGGGGTTTGGGATTCCCAGTCCCGACCATAGCCGAAGAATTCCCTTAGCCGGTGCACACTCATGCCAGGTAGGGGTAAAGGGTTTCACCCAGACCCCGAAGGGCTGCCTTCGGGACCCGCTGCAACCAGTGGGTGGCCCAGGTGTACCAAGGGGAAGCTTCTGCAGGAGCCTGCCAGCCCTCATCGGTGGAATAGAACAGGGGAACGGCCTCTGCACCCCACTTCTTCTTGTACTCGAGCAATCCCTTTTCGCCTGGCCCGACCCGGCCCAGATCAAAAAACCGATACCCCTGATGCCAGGCCCTTAGGATTTCCTCATGGAACAATAGGTCGTTGGGTCGGAGGCGCTGGTACCGGTAATCGGTGGCCCCGTATTTGTAAACTACCGTGGCCCCGTCCTGCAAAAAGAGGGCCCCTGCAATGGCCCTGCCCCGATGAAGAGCCAGCGTCAGGAAACCTTCGCCGGTGTGTACAACCCATCGCCAGAGAGAATGGAACCAGCGCCAAGGCTGAACGGGCACTCCATGCCGGCGATGGGTTTGAGCAAAGAGCTGGTAAAATACCCAGAGTGCCTCAAGGTCCCGGAACCGTCGGATCTCCACCCCTGATTTACGAGCCCGCTTTACATTTCGCCGGACGGTGCTTTTAAACCGTCGCTCCGGGGATTCCCCAGGGTTTAACGGAACAACGAAGTTTTCATAGGTAGGGGGACCATCTGCCGAGCGTTGCAGGTTCCGGAGCTCCCACCGGTGGGTGTGTCGCCGGAGGGCCTGGACGAGGGCCTGGTGTTCCTCCGGTGTCAGGGTCTCGGGCATATCGTCAAGGCGCAACACGCAGGAACGGTCCGAAAAGGGCAGGGAAACCCAGCGGCGGCCTCCCCGTCCCAGGCGCCCCGGAACCACCACAAAGGGCACAGCCCCCTGGTCCCACAGGGCAAACCGCAGGGGGAACCCATAGGCCTGGGCCAGAGCCATGAGCCAGCCGGGTGTGACATAAGGGCAACGCCGATGCGCCCAACGCCACCAGGCTCGGTACTCTTCCAACGTCCCCCAGCGAATCGTAGGTTGCGGTGTTCCCCCCATCCTAACCCCGCTACTGCTCCTCGTTCTTCTGCTTCAAGGCCTCTTCCATCCCCAGCTCCAGGGCTTTGCGGTAGTTGGAGTCCAGGATGGCATCAAAGAACTTGGACTGGAACTTCTTCAGTAGCAGATGAATGTTAGGGATAACGCAGTGGCCTCCGATGTAACCGGGTGTAAAGACCTGGGGAGGAAGATAAGGGATGCCCTCGGTAAAACTCATCACATCGTAATAGTCGGCTTCGACCTGTTTGGCCAGGCGCTCAACCTCCTGGGCCCAGGCAATCAGAAGACCAAAGTAGGTGGTTTCAATGAGTTTCGCGAGCTCCAGGCCCTCAACGGGTTTGAAGAGCCGCACCTTCATGCCTGTACGAAGGAAATGGGTACCTGCTCTTACCGCAGCCTCTTCGTCGAATCCGGCTACAAACTTGGGGTAGTACAGGAGATCTTCCTCCATTTTCCAGTGTTTGCCCTTGATGGGGCTGTACACCACAGGAATTTCGACCTGCTCCTGGATCTTGCGGCTGGTACCCGGCACGACGGTGCTGTTAATGATGACCAGGGACGGCTTGTACTGGCGGATGTAGTCGACGGTGGTGCCCACAAAGTCACCAATCTCGTAAGGGTAACAGATATGCATGACCTCCACCGGTTCGTGGAGTTCCAGTGGCTCAATGTCCTTCCCCACCACATCGTGGCTGCGGGAAAGGAGATTGGCAAGGGGCTGCCCGATCTCTCCCAATCCAATAACCAGAGTTTTGCCCATGATGCCTCCTTAAACTCGAACTTCCGAAGCCTCCGGATTAAAGCCTCTTCAACACCTGTTCCAGGATGTCCAAAGCTCCGTGCACCTCCTCCTCCTGGATGACCAGCGGGGGAATGAACCGGATGGCCGAGCGCCCGGCATCCAGAAGCAGAAGGCCCTGCTTGAAGGCCTCCGTCAGAATCCGGTGCCGGAGTTTGGGATCCGGCTCCTTGGTTTCCCGGTCCTTCACGATGTCGACCGCCAGCATCAGACCCAGCCCTCGGGCGTTGTCGATGAACTCAAACCGATCCTGCAACTCCCGGAGCCGCTCCAGGAACACCCGGCCCACCCGTTCGGCGTTCTCGATCAGGCCCCCTTCCAGAAGCTCGATGGTCTTGAGCGCCGCCCGACAGGCCACGGGGTTGCCCCCAAAGGTACTGGCATGGGTCCCCGGGGGCCAGTCCATCAGCGAGGCCCGCGCAATCATGGCCCCCAACGGCAGGCCTGAGGCGATGCCCTTGGCCACGGCCATCACATCGGGAATCACGTCCCAGTGCTCAATGGCAAACATCCGGCCCGTGCGCCCCATCCCGGCCTGAATCTCATCGTCCACAAAGAGGATGTTGTGCTCCTCCAGCACTTCCTTGAGGCGGGGGAAAAAGTCCCTGGGCGGGATGATATACCCCCCTTCTCCCTGAATGGGCTCCACGAACATGGCCGCAATGTCCTCCGGTGGCGCCACCCGTTCGAAGATCTCTTCCTTCAGGTACGCCAGAACCGTGTCGGTAACCTCCTCGGGCTTTACACCAAAGGGAGTGCGGTACGGATCGGGATAGGGGATATGCACCACCTGGGGCAGGAGGGGAGCAAAGTGGCGCCGCTGCACCTCCTTAGAGGCGGTCAGTGAAAGGGCACCAAAGGTACGTCCATGGAAGGCCCCAAAGAAGGCCAGGAAAATGGGACGCTGCCTTTTGTACCGGGCCAGCTTCATGGCGGCCTCGATGGCCTCGGCTCCGGAGTTGGCCAGAAAGACCCGCTTGTTCTGCGCCCCGGGGGCAATCTCCGCGAGTTTCTCGGCCAGCTGCACCTGCACAGGGTAGTAAAAGTCGGTGCCCGACATGTGGATGAGCTGGGAAGCCTGGAGGTGGATGGCCTCGACCACCTCGGGATGGCAGTGGCCCGTATTGGTCACACCGATGCCGGAGGAAAGATCCATGTACCGGTTGCCGTCCACATCCCACACATAAATCCCGGATCCCCGTTCGATCACCGCAGGATAGGGACGTCCGTAGGAGGGAGAAATGTACTTCCGGTCCTTGGCCAGAATTTCCTGGGCTCGGGGTCCTGGAGGGGTCACCACGATCTCCGGTCCCTTGAACGGTGTCATGCTCGAATCTCCTTCGCTTTGGAAAAGGCTCTGGGTAAGCCGAAAATTCTATTCCTCGGGGTGCGATCTGTCAAAGAAAGGGGCTTGAGTTAAGCGGGTTCCGAGCCCTCTGGGTCCCCTGGGGGGTCGGCAGCGGCAGCCGGGGCTTCGCCGAATTGGATCCGGTACAGGTGGGCGTACACGCCGCCCTTTTTGAGGAGGTCCTCGTGGGTGCCCTCCTCCACAATGCGGCCGCCGACCACCACCAGGATGCGGTCGGCGTGGCGCACGGTGGAAAGCCGATGGGCGATGATCACGGCGGTTTTGCCCTTCAGCATGGCCCGCAAAGCCTGCTCAATAAGGTACTCGGAATAGGAGTCCACGCTGGAGGTGGCCTCGTCCATCAGCAGGATCTTGGGGTCCCGCGCCAGGGCCCGGGCAAAGGAGAGCAGTTGCCGTTCGCCGGCCGAGAGGAGCCGACCGCCTTCGCCCACCGGCGTGTTCAGGCCCTGGGGCAGGCGCTGCACCACCTCCTGGAGCCGGGTAATCTTCAGGGCCCGCTCCAGCTGGGGCTCAGGGATCTCCTGGTGCAGTTTCAGGTTGTCCAGAATGGTGCCCTCCAGAAGGAACACATCCTGAAACACCACGCCGATGATGCGGCGCAGGGTGGCGAGCCG
>WGAB01000016.1 GCA_015489295.1 Caldifarciminota bacterium | reverse complement strand
GTCGGTGAAGTGGGTGAATTCGTAGGGGATGACGCCCATCTGCTGGAACAAGAGACCCACATGGCGGCCCAGGGAGAGTTCGTAGAGGAACGCCAGCACATTCAGGGCGATCAGGCCGTAGGTGACATAGGGTGTCCCCCGGAGCGGATTTTCGTCGCGGAGCGGCAGCATCGCCGGCTATGGTACAGGCGAAGGTTTGGAGATACAACGCTGGAAAAGATCTGCGGGCGGGGCGGCGTACGCCGCCCCGCCCGCAGAGCAGGCGTTGTGTCTTGGCACTTAGCGGGTCTTCAGCCCGCGGAAGTTCGCAATCGGCTGGAAGGCATACTCAAAGTCCACGCGGCCTTCCTCGCCGTTGGCGGCGATTTCTGTGACCTTCACCCAGGCGTAGTGGATCTCGCCGTTGACATCCACTTCCATGAAGTACACATCGCCGGGAGCCAGGCCGCGGCTGGGGTTGGAGGGGTCGTCGTAGGGCGCCACCTCGCCCACGTCCTCGCCGGAGGGGAACCAGTCGGCCACTGCCGTATGGGGATCGCTGCTCATCCAGGTGGTATCCGAGCCGAAGGCGCCGCCGAAGTAGTTGTAGGTGGGGCTCACGAAGTGCAGCCGGTAGTTGTTGGTGGCGCCGGCGGTAAAGTCGTCCAGGTAGAAGTCCAGGTTGGTGGGTTCGTTCAGGCTGATGGCGTGGCCGGTGCCGTCGGGATCCCAGTAGAAGCCCGACCAGCCCTGCTGGCTGCGCTCATAGACCGTGCCGCTGCCGGTCACGGCGTAGTTGTTCACCACCTGGGCCCGCTCGCCGGCGTTGCCGTCCTGGTCCACAGCTGCCACGGTGAACTCGCCGATCAGGGAGTCCACGGTGTAGGTGGTGTTGGTGGTGTTGCCGATCTGGGTGCCGTTGTAGTAGATGTTGTAGCCGTAGGCGCCCTCCACGGCATCCCAGGCCAGGATGATGCCGGTGCCGTTCTCGGTGGCGCCGGTGATGCGCAGGTTCTGCGGCGCCGGCAGGGCCGTGGTTTCGGTGGTGGGATTACAGGCGGTGACAGCCGCAAGACCCACGATGCTGAGGGCAAAGAGAAGCCGCTTCATGGCGCTTTCCTCCTGTTACTTGGTCTTCTTCCGGGCCGGCGGACGGTGGGTGCCAGCCTTGGTGGTGGTTCCGGTGCGGGTGCCTTCCTCTTCTTCCTCAGGTTCCATGGCCTCTTTCTGGGTGAGTTTGGTGACCTGGGCCTTGAGTTCGACGATCTCCTTTTCCAGGTTCTGCACGCGGGTGGTCAGCGCCTGCACCTGTTTTTGAAGATCCCCCACATTTCCTGCCTGCTGGCATCCGATGCCGGCCAGCAGGAAACCTGCGAGAATTCCAGCGACCATCAGCTTTTTCATGGCAAAACCTCCTGTTAAAAAGCGGTTGTGGTAAATTTTACGTTGTTCCTGCCTTCGTGGGAAGGGGAGAGACGAACTCTCCTGCTCTCGGGGCCATCCATTCTCAGCGGGCCTTCTCCACCGGGTCTATCCCCTCACCGCCCTGTTCCGCGGGTAATCAGCGGGTTTTCGCCCTCCCCTGTCATCGGTGCATTATAGGCCCTGAGCCAGGGGGTCGCAAATCCTGTTGAGGCAATCCGCGGATTCCTGTGCAGACACAACGTTCGGAAGGCAGGGTAGGAAGCCTGAGGCGAACTTGGAACGGACGCCATCAGGCTGAACAAACAGACAGAGGGGTTCACGGCCAGAGGTGGAAACGAGCCGGTTCAAAAGAATATGACAAGGCATCCCCGTCCCGGACACCTCGTCCTTCCAGGCTTCATTGGGGGGCGGCCCTCTGCCTGGAATCGTCTGTAGTGTACCTGTGTTCGAGGGGAGTGTCAACCTTACGCAGGGTAGGGCTCCTGGTGTATCTTTTCGGGTATGGCAGATTTCTGGAGTGGTCTGGTCATCGGTTTGCTGCTGGCGCTATTGCCCATAGTGGTTTTCCTTTCCCTGCTCCTTGCCTATCCGTGGCTTTGGGGAGTGATCCTTGGGCTCGTGCTGTTCGGGCTTGGGTACCTGGCCACCCACGCCGAGGACCTGGCCCGGAAACTGGGGCCGAAGGAGGGGCGGCAGAGATGAATCCCCCTCCGGGAGTCCATCGCGGCTAAAGCCGTTCCTACGGAGAACAAGATCGGTTTGTAGGAGCCGCTTTAGCGGCGATTTCGCTGCGCCGTTCGGGCACCAGGAGGGCATCGTCCTGTGGCGTCGCGGCTGAAGCCGCTCCTACCTGTTGCAGCCCTGCGGGCTGCCTCCACCCCTCCATCCTCGCCCGCCAGGGGCGGGGACGCTTAGGTTATCGCGGCTAAAGCCGCTCCTACAGTGATCTCCAGGGGTTACCGGCGCAGCCACTCCAGGCCCCGGCGCACCAGGGGGCCCAGGGAAAGCCCGCGCTGCAGGGCCGGAAAGTGGTGCCGGACCAGCTGGAGCAGGGCGCGGACCCGGGCCAGGCGCCGGGGGTGATACAGGGCTGGCGCGGCCTCCTGGAGCAGGTGGCGAAGCTCGGGCCCGTAGGGGTACCACCAGAGTTGCCGGGTTCGGCGGGTAAAGTCATAGGCCACAAATTTGAGATGGCAAAAGGCTAAGAGCCCGATTTCGCCATGGGACCGGCCGTAGCCCGAGTCGCCGATGCCGCCCCAGGGCGCCCGGGGCTCGGCATAGGAGAAGGTGTGGTCGTTGACGGTCACAGTGCCCGCCCGAAGCCTCCGGGCAACCCGGCGGGCCCGGTCGGGGTCGCGGGTCCACACCGAGGCCGTGAGGCCGTAGGGGGTGGCGTTGGCCAGCCGGAGGGCCTCCTCTTCGGTGTCAAAGGGCACGATGGGCATCACCGGGCCGAAGGTTTCTTCTTGCAAAACCCGGGCATTCAGGGGCACCTCGGTGAGCACCGTGGGCGCGTAGAAAAAGCCCTGGCTCAGGCCTTCGGGCCGGCCGCCGCCGGTGAGCACCCGGGCACCCTGGTGCCGGGCCTCCTGAACCTGTTGCTGCACCTTTTGCCACTGGAACTCTGCCGACAGGGGACCCACATCGGTATCCGGTGCCAGCGGATCGCCCACCCTGAGGGCCCGGGTAAGGGTTGCCACCCGGTCCACGAAGTCGGCATACACGGATCGTTCCACATACACCCGCTCCACGGAACTACAGGTTTGCCCGGCGTTCATAAAGGCGGCCCACACGGCGCCCTGGGCTGCGCGCTCCAGGGAGGCGTCGGCGAACACGACCATGGGGTCTTTGCCCCCGAGTTCCAGGACCAGAGGGGTCACAGAGGGGGCAGCGGTTGCCATGATGCGGCGGCCGGTTTCGGTGGACCCGGTAAAGTGGATCAGGCGGAACTCCGGGCGGGAAACCAGGGCGGCGCCCACGGTGCCGCCGCCGTGTACCACATTTACCAGGCCCTCGGGCAGGCCAGCGTCGTGGAGCCATTGGGCCAGAGCCTCGGCCACCAGCGGCGTAAGGGGCGAAGGTTTCCACACCACGGCGTTGCCCGCGGCCAGGGCGGCAAGCACGGCGCTGGCCGCAAGGAGCCAGGGGTAGTTCCAGGGAGAGATGATCAGCACCGGCCCCAGGGGCTCGGGGTGGAGTTCTATGGTCTTGTCGGCGAACAGGAGTTCAAAGGGGGTGATCCTGCGGGGTTTCAGCAGCCGCGGGGCCTCCTGTTCCAGGTAGGTGAGCAGCCCGAAGGTAGGCAGGAGCTCCACGGCCAGCGCTTCGGCCACGGGCTTGCCCTGTTCCAGGGCGATGAGGCGGGCGATGGCTTCGGCCCGGTCCAGCAGCAGTTCCCGGAGTCGGCGGAACCAGCGGCTGCGTTCTTCAGGGGCGATACGGTGCCAGCGTTCAAAGGCGGCGACGGCGGCAGCCACGGCCCGGTCCAGGTGTTCGGCTCCAGCCTGCCAGGCTTCGCCCAGGGGCTCGCCCGTGGCCGGGTTCAGGGAGGGAAACAGGGATTCCCCTTCCACGGGCTGGCCCTGGATCCACAAATGGGCTCGGCTAAAGGAGAACCTTGTCGGGGTCATGGAGGTGTTTCAGGAGAAAGGCGAGCAGGTTGGGCAGATAGGTGGCAAAATCGGGAGGAGGGTACAGGCCGAGGGGTTCCAGGTCGCGGCGGGCGTGGTCGGTACGGTAACGGGCGCCGATCTCAAAGTAGGGCAAAACCTGCCGGGGGATGCCGGTCAGGCGTTCCAGCGGGCGGAGCGACAGGGCGGCCTTGAGGAGTCCAAGAGGCACCTGTCCCCGGGGTTTGGGCCGGCCCAGGGCGCGGCAGATCTGCTCGTAGAGTTCCCGGGCGGTGTACGGCCGGGGATCGGTGAGGTGGTAAGTGGTGCCGGCGTTGTCCGGCAGGTTGCCGAGGACGGCGGCCGCCTTCGCCACATAGTCCACGGGCACCAGGTTCACCGGCGCCGAGCCCCGGCCCAGGTAGGGCAGGGGGAGCCATCGGGGCAGCCGGGCGAGGAGCCGCATTACGAAATAGGGACCGTCAAACTTGGCGGTTTCACCGGTGCGGGTGTCGCCCACGACGATGCCGGGGCGGAGGATGACCACGGGCACCTCCCC
>WGAB01000015.1 GCA_015489295.1 Caldifarciminota bacterium | reverse complement strand
GTTCCATTTTGTTCATGGCTCAGGCAGTTGAAACCGCCGTTTTTCGGGCTCCGGCACCACCATGCCCCCGGAAATGATGATCTTCAGCCCCTCTTCGGGGGAAAGGTTGAGGGGAATCAGCCTTTTCCGGGTTTTCCCTTATGTTTTAAGAGCCATGACTGCGCTTCAGGAGGAGGTTTCCGGCGGGCAACGCGACCAGCCCTTGCCAGGATCGGCGTTCCATAGAGCTCCGTCCCACGGTAGGAGGGAAGATCCACAATGAACGCATCTGACCGATCGCCGTGGTCTTCGGGATCGTTCCGGCAGGTCAACCGCTACTTCCTTACCGGGCTTGTGGCCCTCACCCCTCTGGTGATCACCCTGATCGTGGTGCTCTTCGTGGTGGACAAGGTGGGGGGCTTTCTGGCAGGGATCCTTCGCTTCATGCCGGGCCTGGGCCGACTCCCGGACTTCCTGCTCACCTCCCTCGCCTTCCTGCTGGTGCTCGTGGGCATCTACCTGATCGGGCTTCTGACCTCCGTGACCGTGGGGCGACGGCTTCTGGAGTGGAGTGACCAGTTCCTGCGGCGAGTGCCTCTGATCCGGGGCATCTATGTGTCGTCGCGGCAGCTCACCGAAACCTTCCTGGACGATCGTCGAGCCTTCCGGGAGGTGGTGCTGGTGGAGTTTCCGATCGAGGGCACCTTCGCGATGGGGTTCATCACCTCCCATCGTACTTGGACAGGGCCGGAGGGGGAGTATGCGAGCGTGTTCGTGCCCACCACGCCCAACCCCACTTCGGGGTGGTACCTGCTGGTTCCCCGGAAAAGGCTGATTCCCCTCAACCTTTCCCCCGAAGAGGGGCTGAAGATCATCATTTCCGGGGGCATGGTGGTGCCGGAGCCCGAAAAACGGCGGTTTCAACTGCCTGAGCCATGAACAAAATGGAACGATTCCTGCAAAAACTCCTCTGGAAAATCGCCCCGGGACCCGAAAGCCCGCAGGACCTCACCGAGGAGATTCGGGAGGCCCTGCAGAACCGGATCCTCTCGCCCATCGCCTACGGCCTGTTTGAACGCATCCTGAAGATCCAGGGGAAAACCCTGGCCGAGATCATGGTGCCGCGGGTCGACATGGTGGCGGTGAAAGCCGCCATGTCCCTGCGGGAAGTGGTCCAGGTGTTCCGCCAGCACGGATACTCCAAGATGCCGGTGATCGAGAAACGCATGGACCAGGTGGTGGGGGTGGTGCACATCAAGGAGGTGATCCGGTACCTGGACCGGCTGGACACCAAAACCGCCCGCGACATCGCGCTGCCGCCGCGGTTCTTCCCGGAAACCAAAACGGTCCTGGAAACCCTGGAGGAGTTCAAGCGGAACCGGGTATCCCTGGGCCTGGTGGTCGACGAGCGGGGCACGGTGGTGGGCCTCGTGACCTTAGAGGACCTGCTGGAGGAGATCGTTGGGGAGATCCAGGAGGAGTATGACCGGGAAGAAAAACTGTACGAGGTGCGCACCGACGGCACGATCCTGATGAACTCCAAACTGGAAATCCAGAAGGTGGCCGAACTTTTGGGCCTGGAGATCCCCAAGAACGGCAACCGGATTTCTACGCTGGGAGGGCTCCTGATGGCCTCCCTGGATCATGTGCCGGCACCGGGAGAAAAGATCACGATTCAGGGAGTGGAATTCGAGGTGCTGGAGGCCTCGCCCCAACGGGTCCAATGGGTTTTGGCACGTCCCGGACCCCTCCGTTCCTCCCAGGGCAGGCGTCCCGGGCACAAGTAACCTCCGATAGAGCCGTATAATTGGCGTTCCTCTATGTGGCTTTATCGGGCAAGCGGAGAACGGGTATGAGTTTTTTTCCGGGAAGGGGACATGGAAACAGGTGGAAGTGGCTCCACCTGGGGGTCGTTTTCCTGTGGAGTGCCCTGACGGTAACCCACTGCACCCGTTCCCAAATCCCGGGCCCATCGCCGTCCCGGGCGGCCGCCGGCGCCCGGACCCGCCCCGGGTTCTACCCCTCCCCCATGATTCGGGTGGGCATCGCCTACGCCCGCCAGTTTGAGGTCTTCGCGCCCGATTCCTTTTACATCTTCAGTCGAAGTGGCCTGATGTACCGGGGGGCTTCGGGGAACTATCGGGTCCAGTTCCTGAAGGGCCTTTCTCCGGAAAGAAAGCTCTACGTGTGGGTGGGCACCACGGTGTCCCTGGACTCGGCCACGACCCTGAAGATCCGGTGGGACATGCGGGGCTATCCCCTCCGGGTGGAACACTGGGGCCGCCTGTTCCGGTTTCCGAACCTGGACCTGGACGCTCGGGAGTACGCCCTGTTCGTGGGCCCCTACGCCTCGGTCGAGGAGATTCGACAGGACACGGCTCTCCAGAAGTATCCCCTGTTCCGCATTCCCACCGGAGAGGCCACCGGCTGGCTGGAGGTCACCGACGCGCAGGGCAACGTGCTGGTCCGAAGCGCCAGCCCGGTGCGGTTCCTGCCCACGCCCCAGGGCGACCACACCTTCCATCTGCTGAACGTACGGCCGGGCATCCGCTTTGTGGACACCACACCCCAGAATCTGCACCTTTTGGGGATCCTGGAGTTTCGGGTGGCCAGTGATTCCAACCTGCTGGTGATCAACGAGCTGCCCTTAGAGGAGTACCTGAAGGGGGTGGTGCCCGTGGAGATGCCGCCCTCCTATCCCGTAGAGGCCCTGAAGGCCCAGGCCATCGTGGCCCGCACCTATGCCCTCTGGGCGTGGGATAAGGGCCGAAACTTCTGGGAACCCTTCAACCTGCCGGGCGATTACTCGGCCCAGGCCTATGGGGACCTGAAAACCCATACCTACCAAACCGATGTGGCCGTGTGGAGCACCCGGGGGAAGATCGTGGTGTACCACGACCGGCCCATCGAGGCCCTGTTCCACTCCTGCTGCGGAGGGCACACCGAATCGGCCCTGCTCGTGTTCGGCCACGACCGGCCCTACCTCCGGGGGGTGTTCTGCGGGCCCGAGGAGCCGTTTACGGCCAATCCCCTGCGGATCTCCGTCCAGGACTGGATTGCCCATCCGCCAGAGGAATGCTTTGGGCGCCCGGAAAACGCCCGAACCCCGGAGTCTCAAAGAAACTTCCGCTGGACCGTGCGGTTGAAGCCCAAAGATCTCCGTCGCCGGATCCTCCGGTTCACCGGGGTGGACGTGGGCAAGATCACCTCGATCCGCGCCCTGGAACGGGGGGTCTCTGGCCGGATCCTGAAGCTCAGGATCGTAGGCACCCGGGGAGAGGTGGTCCTGGACGGGCAGTACCGGATCCGACGGGTCCTGCACAATCCCCCGCTGAAGAGTTCCCTATTTACCATCGAGTTTGTCCGGGCCCTGGGCGGCCTCCCCACCTCCATCGTGCTGCGGGGCGGGGGCGCCGGCCACGGCGTGGGCCTGTGCCAGGTGGGCACCGCCGGCATGGCCCGGGAGGGCTATCGCGCCGCCCAGATTGTGGCGAAATACTATCCGGGAACCCGAATCCTTCGGGTGTACGGCGATTAGCGAGTGGCCATGATGGAATACACGGCCACGATGGCCAGCGCAGCCTGGTACACGATGGACGCGAAGTCGCGCAGGATCACCCGGATGGGCGTGCGGGCATAGGGCCGCCAGGGCACATACACGATGTCACCGGGCTCAATGTCCTGCGGATCCCGGGAAACCGCGCCGGAAGCTTTGACCACGTAGAGGTGCTTGCGGTCGGCACCCACCCGGGGGCCGCCCGCCAGCTGCAGGTAGTCCTCCAGGTGATACCCCGGCACATAGGCAAAGGCCCCGGGATAGTACACAGCCCCCAGAACCTGGACCGTGGTGGGACGAAGGGGGATATGGACCGAGTCGCCGGGCTCCAGCGGCAACGTCAGTCCGACGGTGTCCACCATAGCGAAGCCCACACGCCGGCGTTCTTTGGGAAGCACCAGGTGTACCCTCAGAGTTTCCTCGGCCTGGGGCTTCAGCAGGTAGGTGTCCAGGGTTTCGGGCAAAGCCTGGGCCGCCATGGCCACGATTTCCTGGCGTTTCTGGCGGAGATAGGCCTCCTGGAACTCCTTTTCCTCCTTGGTGAGTTCCGACTGCTGGAGCCCCATCTGCTGCCACAACAGGTCCTCGTACAGAGCGCCCACCGCCTGTCTCCTGAAGCCCTGGAACCGGTGGGCGGTGGAAAACCGATAGAGTTCCAGGCCGGCAAGATAGGCGTGCTCCGTGAGGCCACCGGCCCGGTCAATCAAGTCACGCAGGGTTTGACCGGGAACAAAGGGATAGTGGCCGGGATACCGCACCTCGCCGGTGATGATGACCTCCTGTTCCGGCTGCCAGGCCCGGTGCCTCGGAACCAGCATGCGGTCGCCCGGCCGCAGGGGATACTGGCGGTCGGCCTCGGTGGTGAGGTTCAGCACCACGGTGCGAACGCCTTCTGCCGGATCAATGCGGTACACCTCCACGTGTTCCAGGGCGGCATAGGGTTTGGCGCCACCGGCCCGGAACAGCAGGTCGGCCGCCCGAAGATTGGGCAGATAGGGGTAGGCGCCGGGTTGATATACGGCGCCCTGCACCCATACGGAGTCCGGAGCCCGAAGATCCTGCACCGCATACACTCGAACGGTGTCCCATTCGGCAAGCGGGAGGTCCTGGGAGGAATCCTGGAGGGCGCGGGTGACGCTGGCGAACAGCACCTGGGGAAAGCCATCTTCCTGCTGCCGCAGGATCTCCACATGGTCCAGATAGGAGCCGGGTTTCCAGCCCGCGGCCGCCTGCAGAGCCTCCAGCAGGGTCATGCCCGGGTGCCAGGGATAGGCACCGGGCCGGAACACATTGCCCAGCACGGCCACAAACCGGCGCGGCTCGGCGGGCACCGGCTGCACGATCACCAGGTCGCCGTCCCGCACCCGCACGCGACGGGTGCGGGCCCGAAGGTCCTTCGGGGACAGGGAACCCGGCAAAGAAATCTCGGTGACAACGCGGCGCCGATGGTCTTCGGTGCGCTGGATCTGGATCCGGTGGGCGTCCGACCGGAAGGAAAGGCCGCCAGCATACTGGAGCACCTCCCAGAGGGTTCCGGTTCCCCGGAGTTCGTAGATTGCCGGGCGGCGCACAGCGCCGGCCACGGCCACCACCGGCCCGATGGTCGGCACGAACAGGATGTCGCCGTCCTCGAGGTGCAGCACTTTGGGCGGCTGACCGTGGATCAGGAGCCGGTAGAGGTCCAGGGTTCGGGCGCTGTCGGCGTGCTGCCGAAGGAGCTGGATCCGTCGCAGGCTGCCGGTTTTCTTGACACCTCCGGCCAGGATCAGGGGATCCAGCACATTGCTCAAGGGGGAAAGGGTGTAGGTGCCCGGGCGTTCCACCTCGCCCACGACATACACACGTACTTTCCGAAGGCCGCTCAGCGACACCGAAAAGTCCACGCCGCTGAAGGCTTCGCCCAGGCGTTTTCGGATCAGGCGGGTGGCCTCCGCGAAGGTCAGGCCCCAAACGTTCACCGGCCCCACCTTGGGCAACACGATGACACCCTGGGGATCCACGGTAAAGGTGAACGACTCGTCGATCTTGCCCCACACGTGCACGGTGATCTGGTCGCCGGGGCCGAGCCGATAGGTGCCGCTCACGGGGGGCAAAACCTCGCTCTGGGTAAGGGATTGGAGCATCTCGGAGGCCTGTTCAAACAGGTCGTAGCCGAACTGCTGCAGGTCGCGGGATACCGGGATCAGGGTATCGGTTCGGAAGGCCTGCTCAATGGTGGAGTACTTCGGTTTCGCAGGGACCCGCACGGTTTCGGGCACCAGCGGCAGGTACTGGGGCGTGGGGGGCGCTTGCTGCAGGCGCCGCAGGGAATCCAGCAGGGCCTGGGCTTTGCCGCCCTGGAGCTGCTTCAAGAGGTCCGGCGAGATCTCCTGGGCCTGCAGCGCAAAGAACCCTCCGAGCAGCACCAGACTGAGCCAGCGGGCGATGCGATGCTTCATGGGAGGTTCAGATGTTGAATCCCAGGGCCCGAAGGGCCTCTTTGCCCTCGTCGGTCATCATGTCAATGGTCCAGCGGGGCTCCCACACGATTTCCACCTCGGCCTCGGACACGCCCTCCAGGGCCTCCAGGCGTTCTTTGACCTCCTGCTGGAGGTACCCGGCCAGGGGACAACCCGGGGCCGTGAGGGTCATGCGGATCTTGACCTTGTCGCCCTTGATTTCAATGCCGTAAACAAGCCCCAGGTCGTAAATGTTGACCGGGATTTCGGGGTCGTAAATCTGACGCAAAACTTCAACGATTTGCTCACGGGTTGCCATGGTGTGCACACCTCCTCAAAGGCCTTGGGAGCCCGAATTATACAGCCGGTAATAGGGCCATCGGCGATACAGGTGCAGGCCCGCCATGGCCGCCACGATGAACCCCACCCAGCCCATATCGGGGTCCTGCAGGCAGCATCCCAGCACACCGAGCAGGATCACGAGAAGGCCGCCCGCACCTGCGGCATAGGTCAGGGCATCCATCCAGGAAAGGCCCTTCAGGGTCAGGTAGTTGTTCCGGGGTGTGGCCCAGAAGCGGAGGCCGTCGGCCACCCATACGATGCCCAGGGGAAAGAGCAACAGCATTTCCACGAAGGCATCGCCGATCCAGCCCCGGGGCCAGAGCCGGGCCAGGGCGTGATAGCCCCACAGCGGGAACCACACAAGCCCCAAAAATAGGTTGATCCGGCTGTTACTCACGGGGTTCTTCGTCGCCCAGATGGTGGCGGATGATCCTACCCTCGATCATGTAGATGATGTCCTCGGCGATGTTGGTGGCGAGATCGGCGATGCGCTCCAGGTGCTTGGACACCGAGAGGATGGAAATGTAGCAGCGCACGCAGTCGCAGTGGCTGCAAAGCTGGTCCACCACCTTCCGGTAGATTTCCAGGTGCAGGGTGTCCACCTCGCTGTCGGCACGGCACACCTGTCGGGCCAGGTCTGCGTCCAGGTTGACCAGGGCCTGCAGGCTGTTGCGGAGCATTTCCAGGGTTTTGTGGGCCATGCGGTTCAGGTCCACAGGCAGCTGGAACTCCGGATGCTGGGCCAGGAACAGGGCCCGCTCGGCGATGTTGGCGGCCAGATCGCCGATGCGCTCGAGGTCGTTGTTGATCTTCAGCACGGCCACCACATAGCGCAGGTCAATGGCCACGGGTTGATACAGGGCCAGGATCTT
>WGAB01000014.1 GCA_015489295.1 Caldifarciminota bacterium | reverse complement strand
ACGACCTCTATGTGCGCGAGGTGCGGGTGGTGCCCTCCTACTCGGCCGGGCCCTACGACACCCGCGAAGCCCTGGACCTGTTGCGGCGGGGCGTGATCCGCGCCGAAGAGGTGGTCACCCACCGGTTCCCGCTGAGCCGGGCGCCGGAGGCCTACCGCCTGCTCAAACAGGCCGGCGAAAGCCTGAAGATTCTGGTGGAGCCATGAACCTGAAACACGGCAAGGTGAAGCGGTTTCGGAACTTCGCCTGGGAGGGCGTCAAGGTGCAGCCCTACAAGGAGGGCAAAGGCGACTTCCGGGGCGTGATCCGCCAGGTGCTGGCGGGCAAACACCCCGACGAGAAGGTGCGCTTTGAACTCCGGTACTTTGAACTGGCACCCGGCGGCTATACGAGCCTGGAGCGGCACCAGCACGAGCATGTGGTGGTGATCCTGCGCGGCGAGGGTTACGTGCTGATCGGCGACGAGGTGGTTCAGGTACGGCCCTTTGACCTGGTGTACACGCGGCCCGGCGCCCTGCACCGCCTGATGAACGCCCGTACCGACGAGCCCTTCGGCTTTTTGTGCACCGTGGACCGCGAGCGCGACAAGCCGGTGCCGGCCACCGAAGCCGAAATCCGGCAACTTCTGGAATCCCACCCCCACCTGGCCTTCATCCTCCGGCCCGAGCGTTAATCCGGGGGTTTTCTTCGGGCGAGGTAGGTTTCCAGGAGGATCTGGGCGGCGACGGCGTCGGTTTTGCCGGTGCGCTTGAGGTGCCGGTACCCGGCGGCCTTCAACCGGCCCTCGGCCTCCAGGGTGGTCCAGCGCTCGTCCACCAGGTCCACGGGCACCCCGAGTTCGGCCTCCAGGCGCTCCTTGAAGGCCAGCACCCGTTGGGCGGCCTCGCCCACCTCGCCGGCCTCGGTAAGGGGCAGGCCCAGCACGATCTTGCCCACCTCGTACTCGGCCACGATGCGCCGGAGCGCCGCCAGGGGGTCTTCGCGGCGCGCGTCAATCACCCCAAGGGGTAGAGCCACGGTGCCCTCGCGGTCGGAGATGGCCACGCCGGTGCGGCGCGGGCCGTAGTCCAGGGCCAGGATGCGCCGCGGCTTCATGGCTCAAACAGGGCGTAGGCGCCGAGGGGGCCTGCCAGGTCGCCGAGCTCGGCGGGCTTCACGGCCAGGCGCCGCCGGCCATAGCCCATCACGCGGCGGCGGAGTTCCCGGTGCAGGGCATCTTCAAACAGGTCGTAGGCCCCGGCTACGCCGCCCCCCAGTACCACCACCTCCGGGCCCAGCACATGGATGAGCGATGCCAGGCCGATGCCGAGCCAGCGGCCGAAATCCTGCCACAGGCTCCGCGCCAGTTCATGGCCCTGCCGGGCCATTTCGGCGAGTTGCCGGGCCTTCAGGGGCTCGGGCGGCGCCTCGCCCTCCCGCCGGAGCACGCGGCGCGCGTGTTCCACAAAGTGCACCTCCCCCACATAGGCCTCCAGGCAGCCGCTGTTGCCGCAGTAGCAGGTGGGGCCGTCGGGATCCACCACGATGTGGCCGCCTTCGCCGCCCCGCCCCTCAAACCCCCGAAGAATTTGGCCGTCAAGGATCATGCCGGTGCCCACCCCGGTGCCCAGGGTCAGCACCAGGGCGAAGCGGCTCCCCCGGGCCGCGCCGTACCGCCACTCGCCCAGGGCATAGAGGTCGGCGTCGTTTTCCACCTGCACCGGCAAGCCGGTGGCATCGGCCAGGGCCTGTTTCAGGGGAAACTCGTCAAAGCCCGGAAGGTTCGGGGGCAGGCGCACGATGCCGTGTTCGTCCACCATGCCCGGCACCCCGACGCCGATCCCGGCCACCGGGGCCATCTCCCGGGCCCATTGCGCGATCTGCCGGACCACCTGTTGGGGCTCCTGGGGCGTGGGCACCGTGTGGCGGGCCACCACCCGCCGGTGTTCCAGCAGCGCGGCCTTGATGCGGGTGCCGCCGATGTCAACGCCCAAAACGCGCATGTTTCAGGTCCTCAAAGGGAATGCCGCGGTGAATCCCGCGGCTCAAGGCGTATTCTACAGCCTCGCGATACTCCCGGGCCGTGATGCGGCGGGAAAGCTCCGGGTACCGGTGGGCCTGGTAGGTGGGGTAGTACTGGTCCATGAGGTTCAGGTAGGTGTCCGGCGAGATCTCCTCCACCAGAAAGTCAATCACTTGTCGGGTATCCGAAAGGCCATTGGGCAGCACCAGGTGCCGCACCAGAAGGCCCCGTACGGCCAGGCCGTTGCGGATCACGAGGTCGCCCACCTGCCGGTGCATCTCCTTCAGGGCCTTCTGCATCACCCGGGGATAGTCGCGGCGGCCGGAGTAGCGCGCCGCCTTCTCGGGGTTCATGTACTTGGTGTCGGGCATGTAGATGTCCACGAGCCCGTCCAGGAGCCGCAGGGTGGCCACGGAATCGTAGGCCGAGGTGTTGTAGACCACGGGCAGGCGGAACCCCTCGGCCCGGGCCAGTTCCAGGGCCTCCACGATGGGGTACACCACATGGGACGGGGTCACCAGGTTCAGGTT
>WGAB01000013.1 GCA_015489295.1 Caldifarciminota bacterium | reverse complement strand
TACGCCACCGACGAGGACCACGCCTGGGCCGTGGGCAAGTACGGCACCGTGCTGTACACCACCGACGGCGGCGCCACCTGGAACGCCCAAACCAACCTCAGCCCCAACTACTTTGAGAAGATCGTGATGGCTCCGGACAACCTCACCGGCGTGCTCGTGGGCTGGGGCGGCGCCATCTACAAGACCACCGACGGGGGCCAGACCTGGACTCCCAAGGCCCAGGAAACCTGCATGGGCTTCCGGCGGGTGGCCTTTGGCGATGCCGACAATGTGTGGGCCGTGGGCATCAACGGCTCCATCTTCCACTCGGGCGACGGTGGCCTCACCTGGGAACGGCAGAACGCACCGGTGTCCTCCTTCCTGATGGGCGTGGACTTCCTGGATGGGTTCATCGGCTGGGCCGCAGGCTATGACGGCGCCGTGGTGTACACCACCGACGGTGGCAACACCTGGACCCTGGTCAACGCCGGTACCACCGAAGACCTCAACGATGTCGAGGTGGTAACCTCCCAGGTAGTCTACATCGTGGGGCAGAACGGCTTTGCCGCCATGACCGTGAACGGCGGCGCCACCTGGACCCCCCTGAACACCGGCACCACCTACGACATCAAGAGCGTGGAGTTTTACAACGCCAACGTGGGCATCGCCGTGGGTGAAAACGGCCTGATCCTGCGCACCAACACCGGCGGCATCCTGTGGGAGGATGTGTCCGGCGCCACCACCAACAAACTCTACGATGTGGCCTACCGCGACTCCCTGCATGTCTTTGCCGTGGGCGTGGACGGCACCCTGCTGTACTCCGAAGACGCCGGCGCCACCTGGACCTCGCTAAACAGCGGCACCTCCCTGGACCTCTACCGCATTTCCTTCGCTTCGGCCACCGAGGGCTGGATCGCCGGCGGCAGCAACGATGCCGGCGTGCTTCTGCACACCACCGATGGCGGTCAAACCTGGGAAACCGTGGACCTGCACTCCGACCTCGCCGTGTGGGGCATCGATGTGATCCAGCTGGACCGCGGCGACTACCTGGGCGTGGCCGCCTCCAACGGCGGTGCCATCTACCGCTATTCCACCCTGCCTGCCTGGCCCGAGCTGACCATCGCCGAGATCCAGGGTATGGCCGACCATTCGCCCTACGAGGGCGATACCGTCATCACCTACGGCATCGTAACCGGCACCTACAGCCACGGCTTCTTCATGGAAGAGCAGCCGGGCGGCGCCTGGCACGGCATCTGGGTGTATACCAGCGATCCTCCGGGTGTGGCCGTGGGCGACAGCGTGAAGGTCATCGGACCGGTACAGGAGTACTACGACCTCACCGAGATTTCCCATCCGCTGAGCGTGGAGGTGCTGGCCAGCGGGCTCACCCCGCCGGGCCCCACGGTGCTGCCCACGGGCGAGGTGCCCCAGGAGCAGTATGAGGGCGTGTTCGTACGCGTGGAAAACGCCGTCTGCACCAACCCCGACCTGGGCTACGGCGAATGGGAGGTGGACGACGGCTCCGGTCCGGTGCGCGTCGACGACAAGGGCGTCGCCTTCCTGCCCGATTCCGGCCAGCGCTACAACGTGCAGGGCGGCCTGTTCTACTCCTACGGCAACTACAAGATTGAGCCGCGGGATTCCTCCGACATCGAAGAGGTGGGCGGCCCCATCGTGCTCTTCTTTGACGACTTTGAAAGCGGCCTGGACAACTGGACCGGCGACTGGGGCCTGCAGGAAGGTACCGCCCACTCGCCCACCCACTCCTATACCGACAGCCCCAACAGCAACTACCCCGACATGTCCACCCTGATCGGCGCCATGGCCAGCGGCGTGGACCTCACGGGCTACGCCGGTGCCTTCCTGTACTTCTGGTACAAGCACTGGCTGGAACAGGGCTTTGACTACTGCTACCTGGATGTTTCCGTGGACGGCGGCAACTCCTGGATCACCCTGAAGTCCTACAACGACACCGTGGACACCTGGACCCACGACACCGTGGACCTCTCCGCCTTTGTGGGCAATTCCGATGTCCGGATCCGGTTCCGCCTGGTGTCCGACCCGGCCTATAACGAGGACGGCATGTATGTGGACGATGTCATGATCGTGGCCTCCACCGAGGACATCACCCCGCCGCTGATCCTGCACACGCCGCCCGCCGACACCCAGAGCATCGTGGCCGCCTATACCGCCATGGCTGTTATCCTGGATTACTCCGACCTGGCCTACGACAGCCTGTATTACCGGTTTGACGGCGGCAGCTGGACCGGCCTGATCCCCGAAACCGTGTCCGGCGACACCCACTACTACGTGATCCCGGCCACTCCCACCCTGGGCGTGCCCGTGGACTACTACTTCGTGGCCGAGGATATCCAGGGGAACCGGGCCGTGAGCGACACTTTCCGCTACATCACCGGCTATGTGCTGTACTACGACGACGGCGATCCCGAGTACATCACCAACATCATTCCGGGCCAGGACATGGCCGTGCGCTTTGAGACGAGCTTCAGCGGTGCCGACACCGCACCCCAGGTGCTCTGGCTGATGTACAACTTCTACATGGATACCCAGCACCCG
>WGAB01000012.1 GCA_015489295.1 Caldifarciminota bacterium | reverse complement strand
AGGTAGTACACGCGGTCCATCTTCCGGTAGTTTTCGCCGTACAGGGACTTGGCCTGCATCAGGTGCACCAGGGCGCTGTCCGGGTTCTTCACGGGGTCTTTGCTGAGTTCGAGAGCGGCGAGTTCGGTGAGAATCTCAAACCGCACATCCTTTTTGGGGTTTTCCTTCAGGGCCTGGTGCAGGAGCGTGTAGGCCTGGGAAATCAGGCCCTTCTGTTCCAGATCCCGGGCGTTTTCCAGGAGTTCCTGGGGGTTGGCAAAGGCGACGCCCAGCGCCAGCAGGATGAGCCACGGGATGCGCCTCATAGGTATCTCCTCCTTTTCAAAGGTGTACGCCCCCGAGCACGAGGCCGGCAAGCAAGGGGACCCAGAGGTTGTCGTCCGGGGGCAGGCTCAGGGCCTCGGCCACCGAGGCCACAAGGACCGCCATAATTTTAACGGAACCCGCGGGTTCCGGGAACCAGAGAGCAACGGCCAGGCCGGTAACCACAAAGGCCAGGGACCCTTCCAGGCTCTTCTTCAAAAAGGGGTGCCGGCCCCAGCGCATGCCCACCATGGCCGCCACGGGGTCAGCCAGCGAGGCCATGAAGATCGCGAGCGCCGCCCGATCCGGCGGCAGGGTCCAGGCCACGAGGGTTGCACTCAACAGGAGCCAGGTGGCCCCCGTGATCCGAAAACGCCGCTCCTCGGGCTTCATCCACACGCCCACGAGCCCGTGGAACCAGCGCCGGAACCCCGCCGAGCGGCTCCGCAGGAGCTCCACGGCCAGGGCCACGAAGAAAAGCACCGGCAACGCGGCCCGAAAGAACCGGTACCCGATTTCTCCGGCCAGAAGCCCCAAAGGCAGGACATTGGCCAGCAGGTGGATGCCTTTGCGGATGTAAGGGGCGTGGGCTTCTGCCGTTACGGGAGCCAAAGGGTCAGGGATACCCGGTGCGAGTTTTGCAGGTCACTGTGCCCAAGGAAGGCGTAGTCCAGGGAGAGGATCCGGTACCGCAGGCCCGCGCCGAAGGTGGGGTTGCCGCGATCCAGGCCCGCCCGGAGCGCGAGAAGCCGATGGGGCTGCCACTCCAGCCCCAGATGGGGATCCACCGAAACCGCACCCAGCGAGAAGGCGGCGGCGCTGCCGTAGTTCTCAAAATGGGTTTCCAGGTCCAGGAGCAGGCGGAACCCGTCCACGCCCACCGCACCCCCCAGAACCACCGAGGGCACGATCCACTCCCGGGTGCCGGTGGACCAGAAGAGCGGGGTGGGCAGCAGGTTGTGGACCGCCACACCGAGGCGCAAATGGGGCCGCGACCATTGCAGGCCGGCGTCCAGGCCCAGCCCGTAGGCGGCCTCCAGGGCTGCGTCCTGGTACAGGAACTTGAACAGCAGCCCAGCCTCTATGCCGTGGACCCTGCGGGCAAGGCCCACCTTGAGGGCGCCGGCACGGTACGCCACCTCCTCCCGCACCACCGGAGGATTCCCCTCCTGCAGCGAGTCGCCGTTGTAGGCCAGCTCGGTGATCTTGATGCCCGGGGACTGGAACAGGAACAGGCCCACGCCCAGCCAGGTTCCATTGCCCAGCAGGGTGGGGGTCACCCAGGCCAGGTGGTCGGTGGTATGCAGGCCGCCGAAGTCGTTTCCGTGGAGGAACCCCAGGGCGTGGTGCCCGGTGGTCTGGAGCATGCCCGCCACATTCCAGTCTAAGGCAGCCGGACCCGAAGCCACGGCCACCCCTGCACCACCCAGGGCCAGGTATCGGGCCTGGTTGCCGAAGGACCAGACCTCACCGGCGTACTTGGTGGCGTGCAGGGGCCAGGAGACCAGCAGGATCAGGAGCAGGGTTGGAACCACTTTCTTCATGAATATCACCCGCCCTATGGTACGCCCTGGCCGTACCGGAGGCAACTCCGACCCTTCCGGCTGCCCTTGGAGAATTTCGGCTGCAGGAGCATCTTCAGCCACAACAGCCAAATTCGTCCTCTCCCTCGGTGGGAGGTGGATTAAGGGGAGGGGGATTTTGGAGCACGACACCTGGTTGCCGCTCTGGAATTCCGGCGTGGAGCTTTCCAGTGCGGTTTAGACGGGAGCAGCGCCCCTTATGAACGGGGAACCTCCAGCTTTTAAAGCGGTGCCAAGGCACCGCACTCCAAGAGTCGGCGTCGCCGCTGAAGCGACTCCTGCGGAGAACCCCCACCTCAATCCTCCCCCTCAGGGGGAGGAAGTTATTGGGCTGCAATGAGTT
>WGAB01000011.1 GCA_015489295.1 Caldifarciminota bacterium | reverse complement strand
TGGTGCGCACGCCCGAGGCCACGTAGATTTCGCCGGCCAGGCGCTGGGCCGGGAACTGGTCCTGGGGCAGGTGGGGCAGGAACCGTTTGGCGTCCAGGAACACGGCGTGGCCGCCCGGGGGTTCCACGATGGGCACGCCGGCATCCAGGAGCTTCTGGGCCAGGTATTCCACCTGGGCGATGCGGCTTCGGAGGTGTTCAAAGTCCAGCATTTCGCGGGCGCCCTGGGCCATGGCCACGAGGTCGCGCTTGGCCAGGCCGCCGTCGGCCGGATGGCCCTCAAAGCGCACCGCGTACTGTTCCATCCGCTGGTAGAGTTCGTAGTCGCGCACCGCCAGGAAGCCGCCGATGTTCACGAGAAGGTCCTTTTTGGCGCTCACGGTGATGCCGTCGGCATAGGACATGAGCTCCTTGAAGATGTCCTCGATGGAACGCTCCTCCATGCCGGGTTCCCGCACCTTGATGAAGTAGGCGTTTTCCGCGGCCCGGGTGCCGTCGTAGATCAGCGGAATGTTGAAGTCATGGCAGATTTCGGAGATCTCGCGGGCGTTGTCCAGCGACACGGGTTGGCCCCCGGCCATGTTCACGTTGAGCTCCAGGCACACGTAGGCCACCTGCTCGGGCCCCACCTCCTTGATGAGGTCGATGAGCTTCTGGGGGTCGATGTTGCCCTTGAAGGGATGGCGCACGGCCGGTTCATGGGCCTGGTCGATGATGACGTCCACGAAGATGCCGCCGGCGCGTTCCTGGTGCTCGCGGGTGGTGGTGAAGTACATGTTGTTGGCCACATACTGGCCGGGCCGGATCATCACCTGCGACAGAATATGCTCGGCCGCGCGGCCCTGATGGGTGGGCAGCACGTAGGGGAAGCCGTAGATCTCACGGATGGTGTTGACGAATTTCTCGTAGGCTTCGGAATAGGTGAGGTACTCCGAGGCCCGGATCACTTCGGCCCACTGGGCGTTGCTCATGGCCGAGGTGCCGGAGTCGGTGAGGAAATCGATGTACACGTCCCGCGAGCGCAGCAGGAAGGTGTTCCAGCCGGCCTCGCGGATGGCCTCTTCCCGCTGTTTCCGGGTGGTGAGGAACAGGGGCTCGATGGCCTTGATCTTGTAGGGCTCGGGTTGCACCAGGAAGGGATGGGCCTCCAGAGGGAACTCGCGGACCGGCTTGAACCGGGCCATTTCGTTGCGCAGGGGCGGATAGTCTTCCACGAGTTCCAGGGCTGGAATCTCCTGCACCTCGCGGGCCTTATCCAGGGCTTCCACGAGGTAATCCAGGTGGAGCCGGGTGTACACCCGGCGGGGTAGGAAGATGCCCACGTAGGGGCCGCGGGGCCCGGTGCGGACACCGGAGGCCAGGTACAGGGCGGCGGCGAAGGCATGGGCCGGGAACTCGCCCCGTTGCAGGAAGGACACATCCAGCAGGATGCCGGCGGTGCCCACGGGCTCGTACAGGTGGTACCCGATCTCGCGGATGCGCTGGGCCAGTTGAAGCATGCGGCCCCGGTGGAACAGGAGTTCGTTCGGATCCATCTCCCGCAGGGCCACGGCGATGGCCTCCATGTCGCGCCCGGCCAGGCCACCGTAGGTGTGGAGCCCCTCAAACACCACCACCAGGCTTCGGGCCTCCACGTAAAACTCTGTTTGATTCGTCATGATGAGGCCGCCGGTGTGGCTCATCAGGTCTTCGCGGGCCGAGAGGTACACGATGTCGGCGAGGTCGGAGATCTCGCGGACCAGGTCGAACACGGTCTTCTTCTGGAGACTCTTCTTCTGCTCCTGGAGCACCAGGGCCGAGGAGAACACGGCGGTGGCGTCCAGCGTCAGGATTTTTCCGTAGGACTTCGCAAGGTCGGCCACAGCCTTGAGGTTTTCCAGGGAGAAGGGCTGGCCGCCGTTGGTGGGCGACGAGGTGTTCATCACGATGTAGGCCACGCGGTCGCCCTGTTTCTTGAGGAGATCTTCCAGCTTGTCGAGGTCCAGGTTGCCCTTGAAGGGGAAGGGGTTGGCCGGGTCCTGGGCTTCCACCACGGTAAGGTCTACGTACTCGCGGTCATACCGGTCCACCAGGTTCAGCAGGGTGGGTGTCGGGGTGTTGCCCACGATGAGCTGGCCCTCTTCGCTCAGGAACAGAAGCAGTAGGTGTTCGGCACCGCGGCCGCGGTGGGTGGGTACCATGTAGCGTTTGCCGAAGCGGGCTTCCACCTGTTCGGCCAGGTGTTCAAAGTTCACGCTGCCGGCGTAGGCCTCGTCGCCGACCATGAGTCCGGCCCACTGGCCCTGGCTCAGCGCACCGGTGCCGCGGGCATCGGCAAAGTCCAGGTAAACCTCGGATTCCCGGAGCCGATACACGTTGTAGTCGGCCCTTTGCAGGGCCTGGAGGCGTTCGTCGCGTCCGATCCGGTGGATCGGCTCCACGATCTTGATCTTGTAAGGTTCAGCCTTCGGATACTTCATCGTTCCCCCCTTGATGGATTTGGGTGTTTTCCAGCAGCGGTGTCCAGTGGCGGTCCAGCGCGGCGAGGAGTTCCTCCAGCGGGATCCGGGCGGCGCCAAACTTCTGCACCTTGAGGCCGGCGGCCAGGCAGGCGAGGGCCGTGGCCTCCACCGGATCCAGGTCCAGGAGGAACCCCACGGTAAGGAAGGCGATGGCCGTGTCGCCGGCCCCGGTGACATCGTACACCTCTACGGGCAGGGCCGGCACATGGGCCTCCAGCTGAGGCGCCACGAGCCACATGCCCTCTTCCCCCAGGGTGACCACCAGGTGCTCGGGCGCGAGGCGGCGGTAGGTTTCCCGCGCCGCCTGCTGCACCTGGGAGAGATGGGAAAGCCGGCGGCCGGCCAGGTGTTCCAGTTCCCTGCGGTTGGGCTTCAGCAGGTGCACACCCCGGTAAAACTCCAGGTTCTCCTCCTTGGGGTCGACGGCAACCCAAACGGGGTTCAAAAGGTCCCGGAGCCGGGGCAGGGTTTCGGCGTTGAGAAGGCCTTTGTTGTAATCCTCCAGGATCACGGCATCGGGGTGCCAGTCCCGGAGGGCCTGGAACATCCGGTCCAGGGCCTGGGGTGGCACGGGCGAGGGATCCTCGCGGTCCAGCCGCACGATCTGCTGGCGGCGTGACACCACGCGGGTTTTGACGGTGGTAGGGCGGTCCTCCAGGGCCACAATCCCATGGGTGCCCACCTCCTCGGCCTGGAGCAGGGCCTGGAGTTCCCAGCCCTGGGCATCGGTGCCCACGACGCCGAACAGGGCGGTCTGGACCCCAATGGCCCGCAGGTTCAGGGCGACATTGGCGGCGCCGCCGGGCCGCACCGTGCGGCGCTCCAGGTTCACCACGG
>WGAB01000010.1 GCA_015489295.1 Caldifarciminota bacterium | reverse complement strand
GAGCAGCCCGCCGGCCGGTCCGCAGGCGGCGGCCCCGGGGGTCGTTCCCGGCCCGGGAAGGAAAGGGGAAAGGGCGGGGTTGTTGCCCGGTTCGGGGGCTCGGGGTATAATCACGCATTCGGTTCCCTCGGGTCAATAAGGAGGCAATGATGTCCGAGAAAAGGCTCCAGTGGCTTCTCTTTGGCCTTGTCAGTTTCGTGGTGTGGCTCGTGTACTTCTACACGCAGGCCCCTACCGTTGTTTTCTGGGATGTCGGTGAGTTCCTGGCGACTTCGGCGATCCTGGGCGTGCCCCATCCGCCCGGTACCCCGCTCTATGTGATCCTGGGGAAGTTCATGACCCTGCTTCCGTTGCCGTTGCATGCGCTTTACAGCCTGGTCCGTGACGGCTCGCCCCAGAATGTCGTGCTCAAGATCACCTTGATTTCCGTCACCACCGGCGCCCTCACCGCCGGCTTCGTGTACCTGCTTACGGTGAAAACCCTTCGGCTCTGGAACCGCGACCTGCCGCGGTCGCTCGTGCACCTGAGCGGCATCTTCGGCGCCCTGATCGGCGCCTTCGCCCAAACGGTGTGGTTCAACTCCACCGAGGCGGAAACCTACACGCCGGCCAACTTCATCATCCTGTTCACCGCCTGGGTGGCTTTCAAGTGGTGGGAGGAGAAGGACGACCCGAGGAGCCTGGGGTACCTGATCTTCATCGGCTACATCACCCTGCTTTGGTCGGGCATCCACCTGGGTGCCCTGGTGGGCCTTCCGGCCATCATCTTCTTCGTGTATCTCGTGAAACGCGAGATCCTGTGGGACATCAAACTGGTGCCCCTGATTGCGGTGCTGGGTCTGCTGTACGCGGCCCTCAAGATCTCCTACGAGCCCAGCATGGGCAGCGGCATCGCCAACCTGGTGTTCCAGGGCATCCTGCTGTTCTACCTGTACTACCGGCAAAAGCTGGACTTCAACAACCTGTGGGTGATCGCCCTGGTGGTGGCCCTGGTGGCCTCGGCCGGCGGCATGGTGATAGGCAACCTGGGCCTCCAGATCGCCGGCGCCCTGCTGGCGACCCTGGCCATCTATGTGCGCGATGAACTGTACCGGGACTGGCGCGGCTTCACGCTGCTCCTTATGCTGCTGGGCTTTTCCACCGAGTTCTTCCTGATCATCCGGGCCAAATGGGGCGCCGCGCACCCGGACCTCCTGCGGATCAACGAGGCCGAGCCCGACGACTGGAAAGCCTTCCTGGATGTGCTCACGCGGAAGCAGTACGAGCCCGCCAAGATCTGGCCCCGGCGCATCGCCTTCATAGACCAGTTGAAGGTGTTCTGGCTCTACTACTCCTGGCAGTACGGCTCCCTGCTGATTCCGGTGACCTTCCTGGCGCTGGTGGGGGTCCTCACCCACTTCGCCAACGAGCGGAAGTCCTTTGCCCTGCTCTTCGGCCTGCTGCTGCTCGGCACCCTGGGGCTCATCATCTACCTGAACCTCAAGGATTCGCCCACCATGCCGGTGAACCCGCTGAACAAGGCCCGGGGGATCACCGAGGTGCGCGACCGCGACTACTTCTTCGCCCTGGGCTTCACCATGATCGGGCTCTATGCGGGCATCGGCCTCTACGAGATCCTGCGCCTCATCAAGGTCAACCTGAGGATTCCCAAACTGGCCCACCTGGTGGGCCTGGTGCTGGCCGTGGGCATCGTGGGCTGGCAGTTCGCCTGGGCGTATCCCTACCGGGACCGCTCCGGCAACTACATCGCCGAGGACTATGCCTACAACATGCTGAACTCGCCACAGAAGGGCAAGGCCGTGATGTTCACCAACGGCGACAACGACACCTTCCCGCTGTGGTTTGACCAGGAGGTGCTGGGCATTCGGCGGGATGTGATCATCGCGAACCTGTCGCTCTTGAACACCGACTGGTACTGCCGGCAGCTCAAGGGCTGGGGGGCGCCGATTTCCTTTTCCATGGACGACCTGAAGAAGGTCCAGCCCATTTACCAGATCAACGGCCGGTTCGTGCTGCTGAAGGATATCATGATCCGCGACATGATCGCCACCAGCGCCGGGTATCAGCCCGCCCCGGAGGACTACATCAATGTGGGCGGGGTGCGGATGCCGCGGATCTACTTTGCTTCCAAAGAGGCGTTCCTGGACGAGGTCATCAAGGGGGCGGAGTTCCAGGTGCCCATCTACTTCGCCCTCACCGTGTCCCGCGACAACTATGCGGGCTGGCAAAAGTACCTGCTGATGGAGGGCCTGGCGTTTCGGGTGGTAGGCGACAGCGTGGGAACCCAGCAGATGGAAGGGGTCAATGCCCCGTACACCCGCCACAAGCTCCACGCCGATATGCCGCCCGATGAATTCCTGGCCCAGTACGCCGACAAGATCTACCCCGAAGAGGGCGTGTTCCGGTACCGGGGGGTGTTCAATCCCCGGGTGTACAAGGACGAAACCCACGAGAAGCTGATACGGAACTATGCCTCGGTGGCCCTGCGGCTGGGCCTGTACTACGACAGCCAGGGCCGCACCGACCTGGCGGCCCAGGAGCTGGACCTGGCCGGGCGGTTCCTGCGGCAGGTGCAGCTGGATCGGTCGCCCGAACTGGTGCAACAGCTGATGGCCATTGAGATGCGGGCCGGGGCGCTGTACCGGGAGGCTGGCGACTACGACCGGGCGCTGCGGGTGTTGAGCCGGGCCGATTCCCTGGGGAAGGCCCCGGCGGTGTACTACGAAATGGCCCTGACCTACCTGGCCCGCGGCGATACGGTCCAGGGCCAGCAGTATCTGGAACTGGCCCGCAGTATGGGCCCCCGCCAGCGGGAGGTTTATACTACCCTCGCCCGGTTGTACCAGGCGCAGGGCAACCTGCAGGCCGCGGAGCAGGTACTCCGGGAGTGGCTCCAGCGGGCGGGCGCCGATCCGGGGGCCCGCCGGTGGCTGGACAGCCTGACATCGCTGCAGAAGGAATCCAAGCCAACCAAGGGGGAATGAGCGATGGCACATGCCTATACGCCGGGATTGAAGGTTTCCAGGCTCACCTGGATTCGGAAGGAGCGCCGGCTCCCGCTCAAGGGCACGGTTCTGGTGGAACAGGGAGCCCGGGTGAAGGCTGAGGATGTGGTGGCTCGTACCGAATTGCCCGGGAATGTGGTGCCCATCAATGTGGCCGGAATGCTGTCTGTGCCCCCCGAAGATCTGAAGCATCTGATGCTGAAAAAAGAGGGCGACCCCGTCAAGAAGGGCGAGCCCATCGCCATGTCCAAGGGCTTCTTTGGCCTCTTTAAGAGCACGGTGACCGCACCGACGGACGGGATCATTGAGAGCATCTCCTACATCACCGGCCAGGTGATCCTCCGCGAGCCCCCGGTGCCTGTGGAGGTGATCGCTTACCTGGACGGTGAGGTGGTGGAGGTGATCCCGGACGAAGGGGTGGTGGTGCAAACCAAGGGGAGTTTCATTCAGGGGATCTTCGGCATCGGCGGCGAACGCATCGGCACCCTCCGGGTGGCCGTGGATTCGCCGGACCAGGAACTCACCGTGGACCACATCCGGCCCGACGACAAGGACAAGGTGATCGTGGGCGGCTCCTTCGTCACCAAGAAGGTGCTGGACAAGGCTGTGGAAGTGGGGGCCTGTGGTGTGGTGGTCGGCGGCATCGACGACGCCAACCTGCGGGAGTTCCTGGGCTACGACATCGGCGTGGCCATCACCGGAAACGAGCAGAAGGGGATCACCCTGATCATCACCGAGGGCTTCGGTCGGATTGAGATGGCGCATCGCACCTTTGACCTGCTGAAATCGCTGGACGGCAAGAAGGCGTCCATCAACGGCGCAACCCAGATCCGGGCGGGTGTGATCCGGCCCGAGGTCATCGTGGCCCTGGATACCGACGAGGAACCGAAGGAAGAAGGAACCGAACTCAAGGAGGGGCTCGTGCCCGGAAGCCTGGTACGGGTCATCCGCGAGCCCTACTTCGGCCAGATCGGCAAGGTGGTGAGCCTACCGGCGGAACTCCAGGAGATTGAAACCGAAGCCAAGGTGCGCGTTCTGGAACTGGAGCTGCAGGACGGCCGGCGGGTGATCATCCCCCGGGCGAATGTGGAGATCATTGAGGAATAAGGCCGCGTAGAGCCGCCGATCATGGACCTTCCCAAAACCTACAATTTCGCTGAAGTAGAGCGGAAGTGGTACCGCATCTGGGAGGAGCGGGGCTACTTCCGGGCCGATCCCCAGGATACCCAGCGGCCCCGGTTCACCATCATGATGCCCCCGCCCAATGTCACGGGCATCATCCACATGGGGCATGTGCTGGACAACACCCTCCAGGATATCCTCGCCCGGTGGAAACGGATGCAGGGCTACAATGTCCTCTGGCAGCCGGGCACCGACCACGCCGGCATCGCCACCCAGAATGTGGTGGAACGGCAACTGGCCCGGGAGGGCAAAACCCGGTTTGATGTGGGCCGCGAGAAGTTCGTGCGCCGGGTGTGGCAGTGGAAGGAGGAGTACGGGAACCGCATTATCCAGCAACTGAAACGCCTGGGGGCCTCGGCCGATTGGTCGCGGTCCAAGTTCACCATGGACCCGGATATGTACCGGGCCGTGATTGAGGCCTTCGTACGGCTGTACGAAGAGGGCCTAATCTATCGCGGCCTGCGGATCATCAACTGGTGCCCCCGCTGCGGCACGGCCCTGGCCGACGACGAGGTGGAACACCAGGAGCACGAAGGCCATCTCTGGTACCTGCGGTACCCCCTGGCCGACGATCCGGACACCTTTGTGGTGGTGGCCACCACCCGGCCGGAAACCATGCTCGGGGATACCGGCGTGGCCGTCCATCCCGAGGACGAGCGCTACCAGCACCTCAAGGATGTGGGTATCAGGCTGCCGCTTACTGACCGTACCATTCCCGTGGTTTTTGACCGCCACGTCCAGCGGGAATTCGGTACCGGGGCCCTCAAGGTTACCCCGGCCCATGACCGGGATGACTATGAGAT
>WGAB01000009.1 GCA_015489295.1 Caldifarciminota bacterium | reverse complement strand
GGATTGAACCAGGGGGCATCGGAACCAAAGGCCGGATGAGCAACGGGCTGCGGAGCGATCCAGGTCTTTCCTGAATCCCTTGATACCGCAATCATCAGCTTCGGGTTGGCATAGAACATGTCCAAGAACACTACCCACACCTTTGACCCGTCCTCGGAAACCCTGATCCTCGGCGATATGGGATCAAACCCGATGTTCACATCAAACCCACAGTGGTGGAAGGGCACCGAGATCACCGTCGGCCCTGTCCATCCAAACAATCGCCCCACCATCAAGAGCGTTCCTACCCACCTCACCTTTCTCATTACTCCTCCAAAAAACTCTGATTCTCAGTTCTCCTATATGGCCATTTTCTCAAGATGTCAAGGAACGCGAGTAGATGCGCCAGGACATGGTGACCCACCCCGGCCGGGTGTATATTTTCGCCCGCTGTGCCTTCCCGGGACCTCCGCGCCATGTTCAACCGGCTGGTGGACCGCTACGAGCGGCTGAACCACCTCCTGTCGCTGCGCATTGACCAGTACTGGCGCCGCAAAACCCTCCGGTACCTCAAGCCGCCGGTGCTGGACCTCTGTTGCGGCACCGGCGAGGTGGCGGCCCTGCTCCATCGCTTCGGCTGGGGTCCGGTGATCGGCGTGGACTTCGCCGAACGGATGCTGCGCCAGGCCCACAGGCAGCGGCCCTATGCCTGGTACCTGCAGGCCGACGCCCGGGCCCTGCCCCTGCGTGACGCCGCCGTGCCCACGGTGAGCTGCTTCTTCAGCCTTCGGAACCTTTCCGATCTGCCCGCCTTCTTCGCCGAGGTGTACCGGGTGCTCCAGCCCGGCGGCCGGGCCGTGTTCCTGGACATGACCCTGCCGCCGGTGCCGCTGCGGCCCTTTTACAGCCGATACCTGCGCTGGGTCCTTCCCCGTATTGCCGGCCTCCTGGGAGCCTCGCCGGAGGATTACCGGTACCTGGCCGATTCCATCCACCGGTTGCCATCCCACCGGATCGCTTCTCTGTTGCGCGCGGCCGGTTTCGTCGGGGTGGAGGCCCGGGCCCTCGTCGGAGGCACGGCTGGGCTGTGGCTGGCCCGAAAGCCGGCGAATTCCTCCCATCCCCCGGCCTTCCGGCATCCCTGAGACGCCCTTGTCCCGTTCTTCTGCAGGCTGTGGGTCCGGACCCGTACAATTCCCCTGTTTAACGGAGGTCTTTCATGCATCGTCAGGGCATTGGGTTCTGGGAGGCCGTCAGCATCGGCATCGGAGGCATGATCGGCGGCGGCATCTTCGCCGTCCTGGGCCTCAGTGTGCAAATCTCCCGGAATGCCGCCCCGGTGGCCTTTCTCCTGGCCGGGCTGGTGGCCCTGATCACCGCCTACGCCTATGCCCGGCTCTCGGTGCGGTTCCCCAGCGAAGGCGGCACCATTGAGTATCTGGTGCGGGCCTACGGCCCCAACGCCTTCTCCGGCGGCCTCAACGTGCTGCTCCTGGTGAGTTACACCGTGATGATCGCCCTGTACGCTTACGCCTTCGGAAGTTACGGAGCCAGCGTTCTGGGCAACAACCCCCTCTGGAAACACCTGCTGATCACCCTCGTGGTGTTCCTCTTCATGGGGCTCAACGCCCTGGGGGCGTATGTGAGCGGCAAGGCCGAAGACCTCATGGTGGCCTTCAAGCTCCTGGTGTTGCTCCTCGTGGCGGGAACCGGCCTGTTCTTCGTGCGGTGGCAGAACCTTACCCCCAGCCACTGGCCCGATGGCACCAGCATCGTGGCCGGGGGCATGCTCATCTTCCTGGCCTATGAGGGCTTTGAATTGATCGCCAATACGGCCCAGGATGTTTACCACCTGGAGATTCTTCCCCGGGCCTTCTTTACCTCGGTCCTCCTGGTCATCGTCGTTTACGTGCTCATCGCGGTGGTGACCGTGGGAACCCTGCCCCTGGAGGTCATCCTGAAGGAACGCGACTACGCCCTGGCCGCCGTGGCACGGCCGGTACTGGGGGCAGCGGGCTTCTGGCTCGTGACCCTGGCAGCCCTGGTTTCCACCAGTTCGGCCATCAACGCCACGCTGTACGGCACCGCCCGGGCCAGCTACATGGTGGCCAAATACGGCCAGCTGCCCCGAACCCTGGAGCGTCGGGTGTGGAAGCAGGCCCCTGAAGGGCTGGTGTGGATCGGCCTGCTGGCGGTATTGCTGGCCAATCTGGCCAGCCTGGAGTCCATTTCCACGGCTGGCAGCGGCGGTTTCCTCCTGATCTTCCTGATGGTCAACCTCGCCGCCTTCCGGCTCCGGCACCAGATCAAGGCCCGGGCCAGCATCGTGCTCCTCGGGGTTCTGCTTACCCTGGTGGCCCTCGGAACCCTGCTGTATCGGATGTTCCTGCTGTCCCCGTCATCCCTGGCCATTTTCGGGGGGCTCGTGGCCCTCTCCTTCGCCCTCGAGGGCCTGTATCGCCTGGCCACGGGCCGGGAACTCGCTCCCTACATGGACGATCGTCTCCGCAGACGGGAGGAGAACCTCAAACGGTGGGAATCCTGGATCGGCCTGGTGCTCCATCGGGTTCGGGAACGGTTCAAAGACGCCGAGGTGTACCTGGTGGGAAGCCTGGCCCGCCAGGAACCCGCCCAAACCCACGACGTGGACTTGCTGGTGGTTACCGCCCATCCTCCCACCCAGAGGGAGGCCGACCGGGTTGCCGGGGACCTCACCCGTGACCTTACGCGGCAACATCCGGTCCACTTCCACTTTGTGCACCGAGACCAGAAGGAAGCCGCCCTTCGGCGGGCTGGCCAATACCGCCCCCTCCAAAGCGGGTGAAACCGGGCCCGCGTGCCTTACCTCTTCAGGTGCTTCAGCAGGAACTCGGCGCTCAGCCGGAAGGCCCGCACCTGGTTCGCGCGCTTGGTGAACCCGTGGCCTTCGTCCTCAAATACCACATACTCCACGGGCACGCCGCGCTGGCGCAGGGCCTCCACCATCTGGTCGGACTCGGCCTTGACCACCCGGGGATCGTTGGCGCCCTGGATCACGAGCAGCGGCGCCCGCAGGTTCTCCACATAGGTGATGGGCGACCGTTCCAGCAGGAGGTCCCGGTCCTTTTCCGGATCCCCCACGATCTGGGCCATGAAGGGTTTCCAGTGCTCGGGCACCGAACCGGCGAAGGTCACGAGGTTGGAGGGGCCCATGATGTCCACGCCGCAGCAGAAGTACTGGGGCAGGCGGGTAAGACACGAAAGGGTGGCGAAGCCGCCGAAGCTGCCGCCGAACACGGCGATCCGCTGGGGATCCACCCAGGGCTGCTGCAGGAGCCAGCGGACCCCCTCCTCCAGGTCGCGGAGTTCGGCACCGCCCCAGTCGCGGTAGATGAGGCGTTTGAAGGTCTTGCCGAAGCCCGTGGAACCCCGGTAGTTGGGGGCGAAAACGGCCACGCCGTGTTGCAGCAGGTACTGGTAAAAGCCGCTGTACAGGGGCCGTTCCTGCCAGTTGGGGCCGCCGTGGATGGAAAGCACCACCGGCACCCTGCCCTGTGCCCCCTTCGGCCGATACAGCCAGGCCTGAATCGGAAGGCCATCAAAGGAGCGGTACCGAACGGATTCCGGTTCCACCAGTTCGTCTTCGGAGAGGTCGGTATAGAAGCCGCCGGCCACCTTGCGGTACCGGCCGCTCCGGAGATGGAGCTTCAGCAGGTTGCTGGGGAACCGGGCGCCCTCCAGCACCAGGTACAGGGAATCGCCCACCAGGCGGAGGCTGGAAAAATTGCCTGCGGGCAGGCGGAACCGGCGGGTGCGGGCCGCGCCCTCGCGCCGCGCCAGCAGCACATGCCGGCCGTCGTGGTTTTCCACCCAGAACAGGGTGCCGTTGTGGTACCGCATCCACTCCACATCGTGCTCCGGCTGCGCCACCGGCGTAAGGGTGCGCTGTTCCAGGTCGTAATAGCCCAGCCAGGTGAACTCGTGGTCCTGGTCGGTGAGCACATAGAACCCCCGGCCCGAGGGGTGCCAGTCCACGGGGACCTGTGTGACCTCCTTCCGGGCCGGCATCAGCACCTCGCTTTCGCCGGTGGCCAGGTGCACGAGCAGCACCTCGGTGGTTTCCAGGTCCAGCGCCGCCGCCACCAGAACCCATTGGCCGTCCGGCGACACCACCTGGGGCATCAGCTGGCGGCCCTCCTGGTGCAGCAGGGGCCGGAGTTCCCGGCGTTCCAGGTCGTAGAGGAACAGGCCCGGAAACCGCGGGTCTTGCTGGTCGGAAAACAGGACCACAAACCGGCCGTCGGGCGTGACGGTTTGGGAATCAAAGCGGTAAAAGTGGTCCAGGTTCCGGGTGAGCCTTTCGGGCCAGCGGCCGGGCTGGAGCAGGGCCATCTGGTGGCGCTCCCGGCCCTGGAAGTCCATGAGCAGCAGGATGCCGTAGGGGGTTTCCAGGCCGAACCAAACGGCCCACTCCTCGTAAAAGGTCAGGCGTTCGGGGCACCGGCTGCGGAGCCGACGCCGCCACAGGTTCAGTTGCCCCGAGTTGTTGGACACATAGAGCACCTCGTCGGGCCGCCGGGGCGGCACCCAGAGGTTGCGGAGCAGCTCATAGGCAAAAAACTCCTCAAAGGCGCGCATCCTGCACCTCCCAGGTTTTTCGCAGGTGTGCGTTAAGGGTGGAGATGGGTTCCGGCCAGGCCCTGCAGAGCCTGGTGGGCCCGTTCAATGCTTGTGATGATGACCTCCTGGCCGCCGTGCCGGAGAAAATGGATGGCCGCCTCAATCTTGGGGCCCATGTTGCCCGGCGGGAAATGGCCCTCGGCCAGGTACTGTTCCGCCTCCCGAAGGGTCAGGTGTTCCAGGGGTTGCGCCTGAGGCGTGCCGAAGTTCAGGTACACCCGGTCCACCTCGGTCAAGATGATGAGCCGGCGAGCGCCGATCTCCAGGGCCAGTACGGCCGAGGCCCGGTCCTTATCAATCACCGCGGGCACGCCCTGGTACCCGTGGTCGCGGCGGACCACCGGGATGCCGCCGCCGCCCACCGCCACGGTCACCACCCCTTTTTGCACCAGTTCCTGGATCACCGGGGCCTCCACCACATGGCGCGGCCAGGGCGAAGGCACCACGGCCCGCCAGCCCCGGCCCGCATCCTCGCGCATGGGCAGGCCCAGAACCTCCTGAAGCCTTCGGGCCTCCTCCTCGCTGTAAAAGTCGCCGATGGGCTTCGTGGGGTTCTGGAAGGCCGGATCCTCGGGGTCCACCTCCACCCGGGTGACCACGGCCGTGGCCTGGCGGCGGATGCCGTGTTCCAGGAACACCTGATGCAGGGCGTTGACGATGAGGTAGCCGATCCAGCCCTGGGTGTCGGCGTTGAGCACATCCAGCGAATAGGGCGGGTACCAGTCGCGGGCCAGGATGTTGCGGTGGAACTCTACGCCCACCTGGGGGCCGTTGCCGTGGGTGATGGCGATGCGACGCTCGGGGGTGAACAGGGGCCGGAGGTTCTGCATGGACCGCAGGACATTGCGGTACTGGGTTTCCACCGAAAAGTCTTCGCCCTTCTTGCGGAGGGCGTTACCCCCCAGGGCGATCACCAGCGTTTCCGACGAGGATGCAGACGGCAAGGGCATACTCCTTTTCATGGCTCAGGGAAACCCTGGGCGTTTTTCCCTTGAGGCGGTGCTGGACCCGGGGATGCAGCCGGTACACCGGGCGGCCGTCGGGCCCGGAAACCACCGCGATGTCGGTCCAGCGGAGGCCGTGGCGCAGGCCGGTTCCCAGGGCCTTCAGCAGCGCCTCCTTGGCGGCGAACCGCGCGGCCAGGCATCGGGCCGCGTCGCGCCGGCCCCGGCAGAGGGCCTGTTCCTCCGCCGTAAACAGCCGGTTCAAGGCCCGGGAGCCGAACCGGTCTAAAAGCCGTGCCATCCGGCGCACGGACACCAGGTCCACGCCAATCTCGGTCATCGGCGCCCCATCCCCGGGTGGCGTTAGAAACTGTAGTCCACGAAGAGCGACACCGAGTGGAAGGGTTCCACCTCGGTGAAGCCCAGCACAGGCGAGCCGTCGGCGAAATGGGCCCCTTCGCCGAAGAGCCCGGTGTGCGGAAACCGGGTGTTCTTAAAGCGCACCTTGAGTTTCAGGCCCAGGTTGGGCGTGGGCCGGTGGAACCAGGCGATGTACCACTTGTCGCCGTCGCCGTACAAAAAGTCAATGCCCGTGTCCTCAAAGGCCCACTGCGACATGCCGTTGGTGCGCCACACGATGTAGCCCACCCGCACCTCCGACTTCTCCGAAAGCCGCTTCGTGAAGTTGGCCGCCACGAAGCCGCCGTTGATCTCGTCTTCGGGATAGGAAAGCCGCTCCTTGAGGTCCACGGCCCCGTACCGCCCTTCAAAGCCCACGAAGTCGCCCCGGCCCAGGATGGCGTACATCCGCAGGGTGGTTTCGCGGGTAAAGGACTCGGTAACGTCCAGGTTGCGGCGGTTGCGCCGCTTTTGCCACTTTTGCTTCAGGCGGATCCGGAAGGGATGCACGGGCCGGAGTTCCACCTCGGCCTGCAGCCGGTAGTTCCACAGGCCGTCGGTGTTGTCGCGCCACACATCCACATAGGTGCGGGGGGTGAGGATCTTCGGGGCGAACTGGTACCGCGTTTCAATGTAGAACCCGGTTTCCGGCTTGGGCATGGGGAAGGTGGCCAGTTCGCTGTACAGGGGATCCAGCAGGCGGTACGGGCGTTCCATCGGGGTATCGGCGAACCGCGTGTCCTCCTGGAACGGCCGCATGTAGGGGTTGGTGTAATCGGGCTCGTAATGGCGCACCAGCACATTGAAGTACAGGGGATTGAACTGGAGCCGGCTCTTGGCCACCAGGGCGTTGCCGCCGCGCTCCTCGTGGGCGGCCTCCAGTTCCACGGATACCGGGGCCCGAACCCAGCGGAAGGTGAAGTTGTAGAACCGTTTGGTTTTGCCGCCCACCCACAGGAAGGAGGCGTCGTCGCCCAGGCTCTCGCGGTCGCCCGGCAGGTCCATCTCCGAGAAGTCCGGGTTCAGGGCCTGGGGATAGTCAATCTGCAGGTAGCCCAGGCCCACCTGGCTGCCCGTGGGGAACCAGGGCAGGGGCAGGTCGTAGGTGACATAGGCGCCCCGGGTTTCCTCCAGCAGGCGGTTCTTGAAGTCGGAGGGGATGAAGGTGCCGGTGTAGTAAAAGTTCGGGGTGCCGTCGCGCTTGGGCACGAAGTGGCGCGGCGCCAGGGAGTAGAAGAAGATGCCCGCCAGGGGCCCCTGGCGGAGCTGGGCCGCCATCCCTTCAAAGTTGAAGCTCCGCTGGCTCGTTTGGTCGCCGTAGATGCCGTACGGCCGGTCCAGGATGCGGCTGCGGGCCTCCTCGGAGTTGTCCACCAGCAGGGCCTGGGCCAGGGTCACCCGGTAATCGCCCACGATGAGCCGCCGCAGGGGGCCCAGGTTTACCAGTTCAAAGAAGGCCTTGAGCTGCGGCCGGGGCCCCAGATAGGGGTTCTCGCGGTACAAAAAGCCCAGGCGGTACCGGCCATAGAGGCTCAGCCGCCCCTTGAACCGGAAGGAGGGGCGGTGCTGCAGCGCCTCGGCCTCGGCCCGTTCCCGGTTCAGCCGGGCCAAAAACCGCTGCACCTCCTGGGGGCTCCAGCCCTCCTCCTGCAGCAGGGAGTCCAGGGATCCGGCTTCGGTGGATTCCAGTTGCCGGATCCGCTCGTACAGGTTGCTGCCCGCGGTGTACAGGTAGGGGCTGTAGTAGGTGTCCAGGTGGAGCCAGCCCCGGACCCGCTGGGTGCGGGGTTCCCGATAGGCCACGAAGTTCCGCATGTTGCGGTAGCCGTAATAGGAGAGGCCGGGCACCCGCCGCAGGTCGCCGCCGTGGCGCAGCCGCAGCACCCGGGCATAGCGCACCACCGAAGCCGCATCAATCAGCGAAACGCCGTACAGGCTGTAGAGTTCGTCCACCGTGGCCCGGTTGACATTGATGGGCTCG
>WGAB01000008.1 GCA_015489295.1 Caldifarciminota bacterium | reverse complement strand
GCCCTCGCTGGCTCCGGGGGTTTATACCCTGCAAATTCAGGCCGGTTCCCGGCAAATCCGGAGCCGGTTCATCGTGCTGAACCCCGAGTGAGCCATGGAAAAGTTTGAGATTGAAGGCGGCATCCGGCTGGAAGGCACGGTCGCGGTCTCCGGGGCCAAAAACGCCGTGCTGCCGCTTTTGGCGGTGTCCATCCTGTTTGGCCAGCCGGTGGTGCTGGAAAACGTGCCCCGGGTGCGCGACACCTTCTCCATGCTCAAACTGCTGAACCTTCTGGGCGTGGAAACCGAGTGGCTGGACCTCCATCGGCTCAGGGTGCATGCCCGCAAGATCCTGCAGCCCCGGGCCCCCTACGAGATCGTCAAAACCATGCGGGCCTCCATCTATGTGCTGGGTCCGCTTCTGGCCCGCACCGGCCGGGCCGAGGTGTCGCTTCCCGGCGGCTGCGCCTTCGGGCCCCGACCCGTGAATTTCCACCTGGAGGGCCTGCGCCGCATGGGCGCCACCCTGGACCTGGAGGGTGGCTACATCCTGGCCCGGCACCAGGGGCTCCACGGCGCCCACCTGGCCTTTGACCAGCCGTCGGTGGGGGCCACGGCCCACCTGATGATGGTGGCGAGCACGGTGCCCGAGGAAACCCGGATTGCCAACGCCGCCAAGGAGCCCGAGGTGGTCACCCTGGGCCAGTTCCTGCAGGCCTCGGGCGCCGAAATCCAGGGCCTGGGCACCGACGAGATCGTGATCCGGGGCACCCCGAACCTGACGCCGCCCGAACGATTCGCCGTGATCCCGGACCGCATTGAGGCTGGCACCTTTGCCGTGGCGGCTGCCATCACCCGCGGCCGCCTCCGCATCGAAAACGCCCGGCCCGAGCACCTGTGGACCGTTTTAGAAAAACTGGAGGAGGCGGGCGTGGGCGTGCGCACCGGCGACACCTGGCTGGAGGTTTGGGCCGACGACCGGCCCCGTGCCACGGACATCAAAACCGCGCCCTTCCCCGGCTTTCCCACCGACATGCAGGCCCAGTTTATGGCCCTCATGACCCTGGCCGAGGGCACCTCGGTGATCCAGGAAGGCATCTACCCCGACCGGTTCAAGCACGCCTTTGAACTGATGCGCATGGGCGCCAACATCCGGGTGGATGCGGGCACCGCCGTGGTGCGCGGCGTAAAGGAACTCAAGGGCGCGCCGGTGATGGCCTCCGACCTGCGGGCCTCGGCCGCCCTGGTGCTGGCAGGCCTGGCGGCAAAGGGCAAAACCATCGTGGACCGCATTTACCACCTGGACCGGGGCTACGAGAACCTGGAACACAAGCTCCGGGCCGTGGGCGCCCGGATCCGCCGGTTCCGGGAGTGACCGGCGGCAGCGGGGCGGGTCCGGGAAATTTGAGAATGAGACTCAATCTCAAAAAGGAGGTCAAACCATGGCCGTGTACAAAAAGATCACGCTGGTGGGCACGAGCCCCCAGGGGGTGAACGAGGCGATCCAGGCGGCGGTGGAGCGGGCCGCCGAAACCCTGCGGCACCTGTGCTGGTTCGAGGTCAAGGAGATCCGCGGCAGCATTGAAAACGGCAAGGTGAAGGAGTACCAGGTGGTGCTGGAGGTCGCCTTCCGCCTGGAGGGCGAACAGGGCGCCGCCTAACCCCGAATTCCCAGGAGGGGGTGGTATATAATCCCTGCCGATACACCCTCGGTTCAAAACGAAAGTGGCTTGGTGAGGCCCTTCGAGTAACGGCTTTGTAAAGCGGGGCAAGGTTTTGAAACCCGGATCCATTGTTCATTTCCGAAACCGTAACTGGGTGCTTCTTCCCAGTCCCCGGGAAGATGTTTACCTCCTGCGCCCCTTAACCGGCACCAGTGACGATATCGTCGCCGTCCATGCACATCTTTCCAAACTCCTGGGCTATTCTTTTCCCTTCGAGCGCCTCTCACTCTCCCAATTTCCGCTGCCGTCCGCAGATGCCGTTTCCGACGCCCAGAGCGTGCATCTCCTCTGGCAATCGGCCCGTCTTCTCTTGCGGGAGGGCGCCGCACCTTTCCGCTCCCTGGGCCGCATTTCCGTGCGCCCCCGCACCTATCAACTGGTTCCCTTGATGATGGCGCTCCGCATCTGGCCCGTTCGACTCCTCATCGCGGACGATGTGGGCGTGGGCAAAACCATTGAGGCAGGGCTCATCATTCGGGAACTCTGGGAACAGGGAGAAATCCGTCGCTTTGCGGTCCTGGCCCCTCCCTACCTTTGCGACCAATGGCAAAAGGAGCTGGTAGAGAAGTTTCACCTGGATGCCGTGGTCATCAATTCGGCCACCGTGGGCCGGCTGGAACGTCAGATCCCACCCGGCCGCAGCGTTTACCAGCATTTCCCGGTTCAGGTCATCAGCATCGACTTCGTGAAGTTCCCTCGAAACAAGCACGCCTTCCTCGTCCACGCCCCCGATCTGGTCGTGGTGGATGAGGTGCACGGTGCCACTCCCGGCCGGGGTCGGGAGCGTCACCTCCGTTACGAACTGGTCCGGGAACTGGCAAGCAACCCAGATCGACATCTGATTTTCCTCACCGCCACACCCCACAGCGGCATCGCCGAATCCTTCCAGAAACTTTTAGGGCTCCTCCAGCCTGAGTTTGAGAAATGGGACCTCTCCCACCTTACGGAGGAACAGCGGGCCCGGATCGCCCGGTACTTTGTCCAGCGCACCCGCAAGGATATTGAAACACAATGGGAGGGTGCCGCCCTCTTCCCGAACCGGGAGACCGTGGATGCCACCTATACCCTTTCTCCGGCGTATCGGGACCTCTTTGAGGCGGTGTACCGTTTTAGCCGGGGTATAGTGGAAAGCGGCTGGGCTCTGCAGGAACATCGGCGCCGTATGCGCTGGTGGAGCGCCCTTGCCCTGCTGCGCTGCGTGATGTCCAGCCCGCGTGCCGCAGCCGTGGCACTGGCTAAACGCCACCGTGGAGAGGAGATCGAAACGGGTGAAGACCTGGACGATCCTTCCCCGGTGTACGAGCCTACCGACCGCCGACCCAGCGATGAGGTCCCCACCCCCCTCTCTGAGCACACCGAAGCCACCCTTGCACCCTCCGAACAACGCAGGCTTCGGGAACTGGAGCGCATGGCCCGGTCCATCACCGAAGCCGAGGACCACAAGCTGGCCAAGGCCATCCGCATTGTGCGCCGGCTTTTGCGTGATGGCTTTAACCCCGTGGTCTGGTGCTTCTATGTGGACACCGCCGAGTATGTGGCCGAAAAAATAGAGGCCGCCCTGGCCGGAGAGAATCCCCGGGTTCGCGTGCTGTGCGTAACAGGCCGCATGGGCGAAGAGGAACGCCGCCTGAAGGTTCAGGAGTTTATGAAAGAACCGGGGCGCCGTGTTCTCGTGGCCACAGATTGCCTGAGCGAAGGCATCAATCTTCAGGAGGGGTTCAACGCGGTTCTTCATTATGACCTGCCCTGGAACCCCAACCGCATGGAACAACGGGAAGGCCGGGTGGACCGATACGGCCAACCCAGCCCGGTGGTCAAGGCGGTGCGCTTTTACGGCCGCGATAACCCCGTGGACGGCGCCATCATCCGGGTGCTTCTGGATAAGGCACGGGAAATCCGTCAAACCCTGGGGACCTATGTGCCCGTGCCCAAAGAAGAACGCTTTGTCGTGGAGGCTCTGGTCCACGCCCTGTTCTTCGGCCGGGAGCAGCCTGCAAAGCAGCTGGAACTCCCCCTGTTCCAGGACCCTGTTCCGGAAATCCACCGCCAATGGGAACTGGACGCGCAGCGGGAGCGGAGAAGCCGAACCCGTTTCGCCCAACATGCCTTGAAACCCGAGGAAGTGCGCCGGGAACTGGAAACCACGGACCAGGTCCTGGGCGATCCCGATGCCGTGCGGAACTTTGTGCTCACGGCCTGCCAGAAGATCGGCGTGCAGATCCGGCGTGCCGGCAGGCATCCCGATGTGTGGCAAGTCATCACCGAGGAAGCTGCCCTGACCGGTGTGCCCGCCGCTGTCCGCTACGCCCTGCCCAGCCTCCGCTCCGGCCGGTGGATTGTGACCTTTACCAGCCCTACGCCGGAAGGGGCGGAGTATCTGGGCCGGAATCATCCGTTCGTCACCGCCCTGGCCCGATACCTCTTTGAGCAGGCTCTGGAGAAAAACGGCACAGGACCGGCTACCCGGGCCGGGGCCATCCGCACCCAGGCGGTGGACCGCCTGACCGCACTCCTTCTCCTGCGCCCCCGGTATCTCATCCACCGGCCCGAGCGGAGCCCCCTTCTTGCGGAGGAGGTCTTGGTCGTAGGATGGCAGGCCTTCACCGAGAAGTGGCTTTCCTGGGATGAGGCCCTGCCCCTTCTAACGGCCGAACCCACCACAAACCTACCCCTTTCTGAGAAGCGGGAACTCGTGCAAGCCGTGCTGGACAACCTTCAGCCCGTTTTCCAGGAAACCCCTTCCTCTCCTTTGAGAACCCTGATAACCCGGAGAGCGGATCAACTTAAAGAGGCCCATCGCCGGGTGCGCCGGAGCGTGGGGCAGGCTGTGCGCGGATTGAAGGTGGAACCCCACTGGCCTCCGGATCTCCTTGGAATCCTGGTGCTGCAGCCGGAGGCAGGCAGATGAGCGCCCTTATGGTGGAACCGGCGAAGGGACACCCCAAAACCGCACTCGGTCGGGCCATCCGGCTGGAAGGCGGGCTCTTCGGACCGGATTTTCTGGAGAAACTGGAAGCCGCGGCCCTCAGCGGACAGAAACCGGCCCACTTTGGCATCGCCGGCGGTCGCTCCGTGCTGGATGAGGCGGCCGCCCTCTACCGCGACGCCCGGCAACTGTGGCAGGTGTTCCGCCATCGACTGGACCGCCTGCCGGAGGACGATCCGGCCACAAGCGACACCCGCAATGTATGGATGATCCCCTTCCTCAACCTGCTGGGCTACGACCTTCGATACAATACCCGCGGCTATCGGGTGGGCGAAGTCATTTATGCCATCTCTCACCGGGCCGGGGAACAGGAGGATGCGCCCCCGGTGCACATCGTGGGAGCCCGCAAAGAGCTGGGCCGGATAGACCCCGCCGGCCACCCCCGCGTATCGCCCCACACGCTGATGCAGGAGTTTCTGAATCGGTCGGACCACCTCTGGGGCATCGTGACCAACGGCCGTATTCTGCGCTTGCTTCGTAAATCTCCACGGTTGCGACAGCAGGCCTATGTCGAGTTCGACCTGGAAGCGATGTTTGAGGCCGAGGGCGATGTGTACTTCTCCGACTTTGTGCTCCTTTACCGGCTCCTTCATCGCTCCCGCCTGCCCCGGGGCATTGCCGATGCCCACCGCTGCCTTCTGGAGCACTATTACCAGGAAGCCCTGGAGCAGGGCAACCGGGCACGAGACCGTCTGCGGGATGGCGTAGAGAAGTGCCTGGAAATCCTGGGCACCGGCTTCCTCCGGGCCAACCCGGACCTTCCCTATAGATCAGACCCCGCTCAGGCCCTCTACACCGATCTCCTGCGCCTTGTTTATCGGTTCCTCTTTCTTCTGGTGGCCGAAGAACGGGGCCTCCTGGGCGGAAACGATCTCTATCGGGAGCACTACGGCATCGGTCGTTTGCGCCGCCTGGCAGACCGCCGGGAGGCCTATACCGACCACGAGGACCTGTGGCTCTCCCTGCGGGTGCTGTGGCATCTGATGCGAGATTCCACTCCTCAGGTCCACGGCCGTCCGCTGGCAAGTTTGCTGGATCTCCCCGTGCTGGACGGAGGACTGTTTGAATTCATCAAACTGGAAGAATTGAAGCTGACCAACCGCGACCTTCTGGAGGCCTTCTACCACCTTTCGTATTACTACGACGAGGAGGCCCACACCTGGCGCCGCGTGAATTACGCCGCCCTGGATGTGGAAGAACTGGGCTCCGTGTATGAAAGCCTCCTGGATAACCGTCCGGTCATCGAACAAAACGCCGGAGGCCCCGTGTTCCGGTTTACCCAGGGGACCGAAAGAAAATCCACCGGTTCCTACTACACCCCTCCGGAACTGGTCCAGGAACTTGTCAGGAGCGCGCTGGAACCCGTGCTGGCTTCCCGGCTTGAGGAAGCCAGGGCCCGGCTGTCGGAAAAGGCATCCCCCGAAGAACGAAAGCAGGCCCTGGAGCAGGCGATCTTTTCCATCAAGGTGGTGGACCCGGCCACAGGTTCAGGCCACTTCCTCCTGGCCGCGGCTCGCCGGCTGGGAAAGGAACTGGCCCGGATTCGGACCGGCGAAGAGGAACCGCCTCCGGAGGCCCAGCGTGAGGCCGTCCGCGATGTCATCGCCCATTGCATTTACGGGGTGGACAAAAATCCCCTGGCCGTGGAACTCTGTAAGGTGGCCCTCTGGATCGAGGGCCATACGCCCGGGAAACCCCTCACCTTTCTGGACCATCGGATCAAGTGCGGTGACTCCCTGGTGGGGGTATTGGACATAAGGGTGCTGGAAAAGGGGATTCCAGACGGTGCGTTCCAACCCGTATCCGGCGATGAGAGAAGCGTGGCAGGGGACTTTAAAAAGGCAAACCGGCGCGAACGGGATCTTCCCACCCTTGGCGAGTCGGTTCTGAAGGGCCTCAGGGATTTTGCCGAAGAGCTGAGGGCCTTTGAGGAGATCCAGGAACAAACCGCCTCCGAAGTGCAGGCCAAGGCCGAACTTTATGGGGAACTGCAAAGGAAGCTGGAGCCCCTTCGGGCCCTTTGCAACCTCTGGACCTCGGCCTTTTTCCAGCCCTACCGGGCCGAGAATTCAAACCGGGTCATTACGACGGCGACCGTCCGGACCTACTGGATAGAACCCCGGCGGGTGAGTGCCCAGATCGTGGGCTTTGCCGACGCCTTAGCCCAAAAGCACCGCTTCTTCCACTGGCCGGTAGAATTCCCTGAAATCTTTGTTCGCGGGGGCTTTGATGTGGTCCTGGGCAACCCGCCATGGGAGCGCATCAAATTGCAGGAAAAGGAGTTCTTCTCGGAACGCGCGCCCGAAATCGCCCGGGCGCCCAACGCCGCGGCCCGCAAGCGCCTGATTCGCCAACTCCCAGAAAAGGACCCCGCCTTGTGGGAAGCCTATCAGGACGCGCTGCACACCGCGGAAAGCACCAGCCGCTTCTTGCGAGAATCGGGCTTCTACCCCCTGACGGGGCGGGGGGACATCAACACCTACTCCGTTTTTGCCGAGCGTATGGGTAACTTGCTGCGTCCCGGAGGTCGGGCGGGTATCCTGGTGCCCACGGGCATCGCCACCGACGCCACGAACAAACACTTCTTCGCCGACCTGGTGGAAAAAGGCGCCCTGGTCAGCCTGTTTGATTTTGAGAATCGTGGAGGTTTATTCCCCCATGTCCACCGGAGTTACAAATTCTGTCTGTTGACCCTGCGCCACCCCGTCAGGGCCCGTGGCGATACGCCCACCCACGACCGCGCGGCCGCGCCGAAATTCGCCTTTTTCTGCACCCGCGTGGAACACCTGCGGGACCCGCGTCGGGTGTTCACCCTGACCCCCGAAGACATCGCCCGCATCAACCCCAACACCCGCACCCTGCCCGTCTTCCGCACCCGTCAGGATGCGGAACTCACCAAAGCCATCTATTGCCGGGTGCCTGTCCTGGTCAACGAGGCCACAGGCGAGAACCCCTGGGGCGTGCGGTTCCTGCGCATGCTGGATATGTCCAACGATTCTCACCTTTTCCGCACGCGGGAGCAACTGGAGACCGCGGGGTATCGCTTGGTGGGGAACCGGTTTGTGAAGGTGCAAGGCAATGCGCCTGGGGTGTACCTGCCCCTTTACGAAGCCAAGATGATCTGGCACTACGACCACCGCTTCGGCACCTACGCGGGCGTGCGGAGCCGAAGCAGCACCCACCTGCCCACCCCCACACCTGAACAGCACGCCGACCCTGGCTATTTGGTCCAGCCCTGGTACTGGGTTCCGGCCAAGGAGGTGGAGGCCCGTTTGGGGACATGGAAACGGGGATGGCTATTGGGCTTTCGGAATGTAGCCCGTTCAACTGATGAGCGCACCGCCATCTTTAGCCTGTTTCCAAGAGCGGGGGTAGGCAACAGCCTGCCAATCATGCTGCTAAAGGCTCCGACAAGCAGTTTCTATCCTGCGCTGTTTGGCAACCTAACGAGTTTTGTTTTTGACTGGATTGCCCGCCAGAAATTGGCTGGTGTCAATATGAATTTCTTCTATGTCCAGCAGTTCCCTGTTCTCCCCCCCACCGCCTACACCTCTGCCGACCTGCGCTTCATCGTCCCGCGCATCCTTGAACTGACCTACACCGCTTGGGACATCAAACCCTTTGCGGACGATGTGTGGCGGGATGCGGACGAAACCCTGCGCGCGGCCATCCGCGCCCAATGGGAAGCCAACGCCGCGGAAACGGGCGGCCACACCTGGGATCTGCCCGATTGGATAACGGCCTATCCCGAAATTGAGACCGACCCGGCCAAAGGCATCCCCTTCCCGCCTTTCAAATGGGATGAAATCCGCCGTGCCCGCCTCCGGGCCGAACTGGATGCCTACTACGCCCGCCTCTACGGCCTCACCCGCAAGCAACTCCGTTACATCCTGGACCCCGCGGACCTCACCCCGCGGGAACTGGAGGACATCCTCGACCCCTGGGAAGAAGTGGACGATCCCCTGGACCCCAAAGGCTATGCGGCCCGCGTCAAGGCCAGCGACTTCCCCGGCGAGACCTTCCGGGTGTTGAAGGAAAAGGAAACCCGGAAATATGGCGAATACCGCACCCGTCGGTTAATATTGGAGGCGTGGGAGAGGCTCAACAATAATTCAGTGCAAGAGGGTTAACAGGATGGAAGCTCGAAACCGCACATTGCCAGACTGGTTCAATAGGGTACGCACCGGTCAAATCAGACTGCCACGCTTCCAGCGGATGGAAGCGTGGAGTCACAGGGAAATCACGGACCTGCTCGAAGCCGTACTCCAAGGACTCCCGGTTGGCTCCCTCCTGACGCTGGAGGTCGGGGACGACGTGCCGTTTGTCAGTCGTCCTCTCCACACTGCCCCTGAAACACAAGAGCGCGTCACCGAACTCCTGCTGGACGGGCAGCAACGCCTTACAGCCCTATGGCGTGCCTTGCACAACAACTATGAAGACCGAACGTATTACGTCAAGATATCGCTCCAGGAGCCAAACGCTGAGCCGGAGATCGTTTCTGTTGGCCGGTGGTACAGGAATGAGCGACGCTACCCGCTATGGGCGGATGACCCGGTTGAGTGCTGGTACAGAAACCTTGCCCCCATCCACCTCCTTCGTCCCGATTCAACAGCCGAAGCCGAGGCGGACGCTTGGATTAGAAAAGCGTTAAGTTTTCCCGAGGATAGAGAGCCGGATAATCACCAAATACGGTTGTACTACGAACTGCGCGACCGGTTGAACAGACTCAGGCAAAGAATTGCCCAATTCAACCTTCCCTTTTTGTCTCTTCCCCGGGGAACACCAAGAGAAGTGGCGCTGAACGTCTTTATCAAACTCAACACCAACACAGTAAGACTTACCGTTTTTGACATTCTGGTGGCCCAAATGGAGGAAGCCACCGGTGAATCACTGCACGACCTCGTTGCCAGTCTGCGGAGTAAGGCACCCGCGCTGGAGAGTTATGGCGCGCCTGGCGACCTCGTGTTGGGGGCCATGGCCCTGCTTCAGGACCGCCCTCCGAATCAATCAGGGTACCTGGCCTTGGATCCGAAGCGGATGCTTGAGGATTGGCCCCTTATAGAAAAGGGAGCCCGGGATGCTGTGAAATTCTTGGAGGAAGAATATTGTTTTGACAGGGAACGGCTTCCTACCGAAGTCGTTCTTCCTCCGTTGATCGCCTTGTGGGCGCTGGTTCCGAATGACCCCGATTCCCTCGGCAATGCGAGAATCTTGTTCAGGAAATACATCTGGCGTGCTTTCTTCACAAATCGCTACGAGCGGGCTGCAGCAACAGCTTCACTTCAAGACTTCCGTGCATTGAGAGATGTAATCCGAAAAGGGGCACCTGAAAGCACTATTCCTTGCTTTAATGAAGAAGATCACCCCTTGCCTCATGTAGAGGAAATCAAACAGGCCGGCTGGCCGAAAAAACGTGATCGTCTAGCCCGAGCCGTTCTCCTCGTCTCCCTCTATAGAGGTGCGCATGACATTGCAGATGGAACCCCTGTGAGCAGAGAGCATTTAAAACAGCGGGAATATCATCACCTATTTCCTATTTCTTATTTACGTGAAAAGGGACATGACGATAATGAGATCTACCGAGCGCTGAATTGTGCCCTAATCAGTTACAAGACAAATCGGAAAATGGCTGCAAAGGAACCTGTTGCCTATTTGCGCGAGCGCACAGAAGCAAATTTACTTGGAGAGGAAGAAATTCGACGACGTTTAGAAACCCACATGGTAAACTTTGATGACCTGGTACAAGGAGATTATGGAAAATTTTTAAATAATCGCGCTTACCTTATTGAGAAAGCTGTAAAAGAACTGTGTTCTGGTAAAAAATTAGCATAATAAGGTTATTAGGGGTGTGGGTACTTCCAGCAGGTTAGAGCAAAGCTTCGCCGGGCAATTTTCCAGGCCGAAGGAAGCAGGCAATATGGCGAAAGCCACACTCGGTGCATAGTGTTGGGGGTGTAGTACGACTTCAGAGATCTCTGGAACATCATAAACAGCCTTCTGATCTGCAGCTATCGGACATCCCTTAACGCCCTATTACGCTCTATTTGCTATCCTATAGCGTTTGTTGCCTTAAGATAGAAACCTTGACAGAATGTAACATATCCGTTACCCTACCCCTGGATGGAGGTGCGGTATGACGACGATTGAGCGTGTAGTTGGGCGAAGGATTCGGGAAGCCCGGGAGTTTCTGGGGTTGACCCAGGAAAAGGCCGCACAGGCTCTGGGCATTACGCGGGCTTATCTATCCATGCTGGAGAGGGGCGAACGACGTCCTCCCTCTCGACTGCTGGCCCGAATTGCTGAACTATATGGACGTTCTGAGGCTTGGTTCCTGGGGGTCGGAAGGCTCATCCCCTCTTTCCAGCTCCTCCTGCGAAAAGCACAGGACACTCAAACGCTCCCTCCCGAGGCTCGGAAACAGCTGGTTCGGTTCGTGGAGCTCTGCGAGGAAATTACCGGACTTCGGGAAATTCTTCAGGTTCCTCCGCCGGATATTCCCCACTATCCCGTCACCCGGGAAAGACTGGAGGAGCAGGCAAGGGAAGCCGCTCTGGCCGAACGAAGCAGGCTCGGCCTGGACGATGATCCGGTCCCTCATCTAGACCAACTCCTGGAATCCGAGGGGATCCCCGTCATTCATCTACAGCTCCCGGAGGAAATATCTGGCGCGATGGCGTATGAGGAGGGAAAAGGGGGATTCCTTTTGATCAACGCGTCCAAGTCTCCCCCGCACCGCCTCTGGACCGTAGCGCATGAGTACGGACATCTGCTCAAAGACAGGGATCACGGTTTCGTTTTTCCGGAATCGGTTCAGGAACCAAACGGCGGAAAAGGAACGAGACAGCAACTGGCCGAGCGATTCGCTAACCGATTCGCCGCGCATTTCCTGATGCCCGAGGTGACCCTCCTGCGCCTGATCAAAGGGATCTATAAGGGCCGCATCACTAAGTTTACCCTGGTCGAACTCCGCAGACACTTCGGTGTAAGTTACGCCGCCCTTCTTTACCGCCTCAGAGAACTGGGCATCCTCAAACCCAGAGAAGTGGAGTACTGGAAAAAGGTGCGTCTTTATAGCCTTGAAGAGGTTCTCTATGGGGAGAGCGAAGAAAAGCCCGTGCGCTACCCCGTGGTGTCTAAGGTTTTGTGGGAACTGGTTCTGGAGGCTGCCCAGAAAGGAGAAATCAGCACGAGCTATGCGGGTGAAGTTTTGGGACTTTCACCCATGGAGGTTCAGGACATCCTTATGGAAGTGCGCACGTGAGGCCAAGACATGGCGTCAAAACCACTTGTGGCGGATAACTCCACGCTTTCTAATTTTGCTCGGAGTGGACACCTGGATCTTTTAACAACGCTGATTCCTCAAGGGGTCTGGGTGCCTGCAAAAGTTATCGAAGAAATCAGGAAAGGGGTTCGAAAATACCCTGCACTCCAGAAATTGCTTGACCTTCAGGGAACCTGGATAAAGGAGATTCCTCCGGAAAAAGAGCCGTCCTTTGAGCGCGTAGCCCATCTACGGGAGCAGTTCCGGCGTATCCGGAAAGGGGCAGATGCCTGGGTGATTGCCGGCGCGGAAAACCTCAAAACTTCAGTTCTATCTGACGATCAGGGTATCTTAAAAACTTGCCGCCATCTTGGGATACCTGTTCTGACCACACCCCAGTTGCTCAAACAAGCTCTGAACCAAAAGATTGTTTCGGTGCGGAGGATGCAAAAGATTTTAGTAGATCTCCGAGACCTTGCTCGATTCGCGATATCCTGGAAGGATTTGAAGGATACGGATGACCCAACTTCAACATTTCCATAGGTCCACTTCGAAAGGAAACACAGCCCTGAGATGCTGGGCTATCAGTGGGGAAACGCACGAGTTCCTTTTCCCGGATCTTCCGAGAGACCTTAGGGATTTCCTTCTCAACGGAAACCCGAGGCTCACCACAAACATCCGGATACCTGGCAAAGGAATCTACTCTGGAGTATAATACTTTCGGGTAGATTCCTATGCATAGGAAATTCATCGGAAGGGAACAGGAACTCGCCGAACTGGAGGCCCGCTGGCGCTCAGGCAGGGCAGAACTTTTCGTCGTGTATGGACGCCGTCGGGTCGGAAAGACCGAACTCCTCCTCCAATTTTCCCGCCGGATTCACGGGAAAACCCTTTACTTCCTCGCTACCCAGGTGACCCGCCAGGAACATCTACGGCAACTCACTGAGGTCCTGCGCGAAACCTTCCATGATCCCCTTCTCGAATCCCTCACCTTCACCGATTGGGAGGCCGTGTTCGCCTATCTTGGGAAACAGGCCCAAGAGGAGCGGCTGCTCGTGATTCTTGATGAGTTCCCCTACCTGTGCGAGGCTGCTCCCGAACTTCCTTCGGTCATCCAGCGCTTTTGGGACCTGCAGGGGAAAAACAGCCAGCTCTTCCTCGTTTTGTGCGGCTCCCAACTCGGTTTCATGGAACGAGAGGTCCTGGGAGAGAGGTCGCCCCTCTACGGACGCCGGACCGCCCAACTCCGGCTCAGGCCGTTCAACTTCCGGGAAGCGGCCCTCTTCTTCCCCGGCTACAGCCCCCGGGAGAAACTTGTGGCCTACGGCATCCTGGGCGGGATGCCCGCCTACCTGACCCGCTTCTCTCCGGAACGCTCCTTGCGAGAGAATCTCCTTCGGGAAATGCTCCAGGTGCAGGGGTATCTTTACGAAGAGCCCCGGTTTTTGTTACGAATGGAGCTGCGGGATCCCAAGGTGTATGCCAGCATCCTGGGAGCCATTGCTTCCGGTTGCACAAAACTCAACGAAATCGCTCAGCGTGCCGGCCTGACGGTTCAGGTGGCCTCCAAATACCTGGGGGTGCTGCAGGATCTGGAACTGGTGGAACGGGAGGTGCCCTTTACAGCCCGGGTCCCCCAACGGAGCAAACGGGGGCGCTATCGCCTGACCGACCATTATTTGAACTTCTGGTTCCGATTCGTTCAGCCCCATTCCACCATGATCGAAGCGGGGCAGGGGCCGTTTGTCTACAAACGCTACATTGCTCCCCATCTGGACGAGTACATGGGCCAGGTTTTTGAGGAGGTTGTGCGGAGCTATCTGCGACTTTATGCCGACACCGAACTCGGGCTCCTGCCGGTTTCGCGGATTGGGCGCGAGTGGGGGAAGGATTTTGAGATCGACCTTATCGCCGAACACGCCGACGGAAGCTGGACCTTCGGGGAATGTAAATGGTCCCGCCGTCCGGTGGGGATGCGGGTTTTAAAGGAGCTGCAGCGCAAAACAGAGAACCTCGCGCAGTTCGTTAAAATCCCCGGAAAGGTCCGCTATCTGATCGCTTCAGCAAACGGTTTTACCCCAGAACTTATCCGGCGCTCACAGAAAGACCCGGAACGGATTCTCCTGCTTTCCGTAGACAGCCTTCTGGGGATCCGCGAGAGGAAACCGTGATTCGTCCCCAACCCCATTTCCTAGATGTTCGGCATACGGGAAAGACCGGCAGAAATGAAAAAGCCCCGGCAATCCCGTATCCTAATCCGAGGGTTCTCCAGGGGAATGGGGTAAGCGATCTCCCGATGGGGAGGAAGGACCATGAGTATCTTTGACCTGCACGCCCAGGTGCTCAAGGACTACGGGGACTTTGTTCGCTCCTTTGTAAACATTGCAGACGAGCGGATTCGAGAGTTTGTAAAACAACTCCTGGGGGAGGAACGGAAACTCTGGCCCGAACCTCTCCTGCAGCTCTCACCGGCTTACCAGCACGCGGAAACGGTGGAGGAACTGGTTCGAGAGGGAGTGCTCCATCCGGAAACCGCTCAGATTTTTCGAAAGCCCGACGGAAGCACGTACTGCTTGTATCGCCACCAGGTAGAGGCCGTTCGCAAAGCAGTGGCAGGCGAAAGTTTCGTGCTCACCTCGGGGACCGGATCGGGTAAAACCTTTGCTTACTTCATCCCGATCGTTGATGCGGTGGTGCGCCAGCCTGAGATGCCTGGCCCGGTGGCCTTTGTGATTTATCCCATGAATGCTCTGGTGAACTCCCAACTCCAGGCACTGAAAGACCTTCAACATGGCTATGAAAGCCGAACAGGCCGCCCCTTTCCCCTGCGTTTTGCCCGCTACACCGGAGAAACAGCGGACGAAGAACGGGAGGAGATCCGCAAACACCCGCCCCATCTCCTGCTCACCAACTATGTGATGGCGGAGCTGATGCTGGTGCGGCCTGAGGATCGCCTGTTGATCCGGTCCGGCCTGGACATTCCCTTTTTCCTGGTTTTTGACGAACTGCACACTTACCGGGGGCGGCAAGGCGCGGATGTGGCCATGTTGGTGCGGCGGCTCAAAGCACGCTTGCATCGCCCCCAGGTGGTCCATATCGGTACCAGTGCTACTCTGGTGGCCCATCCTGATGCGACGCCCGAGGAACGACGAAGAGCAGTGGCAGAATTCGCGAGTCGGTTCTTTGGGGCCCCGATAAGCTCGGAACAGGTCATTGAGGAAACCCTGGCACCGGCTACTGAAGGCGGCTTCCCTGGAAAGGATGAATTGAGACAGGTGATCAGTGAACCGATCCCGGAAAACCTGGATCTGGAAACTTTCCGTCGGCATCCTTTAGCCCGATGGCTGGAATACACTTTGGGAATCCAAGAAGAGGGCACGGGGAGGTACCGTCGCCGTGATCCAAAGCCCCTTTCCGAAATCGTGCAGGAGCTTTCGGCGTATGCGGAGGTGCCCCAAGAGCGTTGCCGAGTCGCATTAGAGGAATTCTTTGGCCGTATCGTGTCTTTAAATCAAGAACTCACCCAACAGGGGCAGGATCCGATTTTCGCTTTCAAACTCCATCAGTTCATTTCTCAGGGACGCGCTGTGTACGCCTCTTTAGAGCCGCCGGAGACTCGCACCTTTTCCTCTGAAGGCGAGGTGGTGGAGGAACGCCCCTTTTATCCCCTGCGGTTTTGTCGGATCTGCGGACAGGAGTATTACCATGTGCTTTTGGATCGGGAGGGCTCTCGTTTCTTGCCCCATCCCACCGGGGGTGATGTGGAAGAGGGGTTGGAGCCCGGGTACTTGACTTTTTCCAGTGACTGGGACGAGACGCAAATTCCTGAGGAATGGCTGGATGCTCGCGGTCGGGTATCCCGCACCTGGCGAGAACGGGTTCCCCGGCGGGTTTGGGTGCGTCCCGATGGAGCTCTTTTCCCCGAGCCCATAGAGGGGGCGGTTCAAGCGTGGTGGCAACCTAAAAAACTCTGGCTATGCCTGCGGTGTGGTGAGTACTATACAGACCGGGAAGCGGAATTTACGAAGCTTTCTCCCCTCTCCAGCGAAGGGCGTTCCTCTGCGACCACGGTTCTGGCCACCTCGGTCTTGCGCCACGCTGCCAGAACCCAAGCTGTACGCGACAAACTTCTGACCTTTACGGATAGCCGGCAGGATGCCGCTTTACAGGCGGGGCATTTTAACGATTTCGTCCATATGGCTGTCCTGCGGTCCGCTCTTTATGCCGCTTTGCGGGCCCGGGGCGAGTTGGGGTTCGAGAATGTGGCCGATGAAACTGTCCGCCATATGGGTTTGGAAATCCAGGACATTGCACAGGAAAGGTTTTTAGATCCCTCCTCCAGACTTGCGGAGGAGGTGTGGAATACCTTCCGGGATTTGATAGAATACCGCCTGTATGCTGATCTGCGCCGTGGATGGCGTGTGCTCCAGCCTAACTTAGAAGACGTGGGCTTGTTGCGTATAGAGTACAGGGGGCTGTGGGAAGTTTGCTCCCGGGATGAACTCTGGGACGATGTTCCGGCCCTTCGGGAAAGATCCGCCGAAGAGCGGTGGAGAGTGGTGCGAGCTGTGTTGGACCATTTCCGCAAGCGGTTGGCTATTCATGTGCGAACCCTGCAGAGGGAGTTCTTGCAGCAACTCGCGCGACGGGCTCAACAGTATCTTAACGACTTCTGGGGTTTTGATCCGGACACGGAGTTTCTCCGTGAGTCCACATGGTTCGTTCTCCATGCAAACCAGGGGGCTCGTTCCCCGCGGAGGGAAACTCTGTACCGGTTGAGCTCACGGTCCCCTATAGGGCGTTACCTGAAGCGCGAACTGGACCTGGATGACCTTGATGCTTTCCTGATTCCGTTCCTGGATCTCCTGGTTCGCCAAGGTTTCTTAAGGCGCTTTGGTTCAGCCGGTGAAGAAGAGCGGTACCGCTTGGATGCTGCATGCCTTATCTGGCGTCCAGGTGATGGCACCCCGCCGCCACCGGACCCCGTGTACACCCGAAGAGGTCGTGAGATCCCCAATCCCGCCAACCCCTTTTTCCAGCGCTTTTACCAGATGGCTGCACGAGAATTAAGGTTTATGGAGGCGCGCGAACATACTGCTCAAGTGGTAGCACCCGGAGAGCGTGAGCGCAGAGAACGCCGATTCCGTTGGCTACCCGAAGATCAGAGGGATCCCACTCTGGGCCGACGTCTCCCTTATCTGATCTGTTCTCCCACCATGGAACTGGGGATCGACATTGCAGACCTGGATGTGGTGCATATGCGCAATGTGCCGCCTACCCCTGCCAATTATGCCCAGAGAAGTGGTCGAGCAGGCCGACAGGGTCAACCGGGGCTGATTATTACTTACTGTGTCGCTGGAAGTAGCCACGACCAGTACTTCTTCCATCACCGCACAGAGATGGTCGCGGGTGCGGTTCGGGCACCACGCCTGGAACTTGCCAATGAGGCTCTGATCCGTTCCCATGTACAGGCCGAATGGCTGGCAGAGGTAGGTCTTCCTCTGAGACAATCAATCGAGGAAGTGATCGATATCGAGCGTTATCCGGATCTTCCTCTTCGGGATCCGGCGAGTCGAGAAATTCATCTGGGGCCGGAGAGACGAGGGCGCTTACGCGAACGCTTAGAGCGGATCCTGCAAACCGACTGGAACCAGCTTTTGCAAGCAGGGTGGTTTGACGACCACTGGTTGGACCGTGTGATTGACGAGGCCCCAGTTCAGTTTGACCATGCATTTGATCGTTGGAGAGAACTGTTCCGGATTGCTTCCCAGCAGTTGGAACAGGCGCAACAGCAAATCCGACAGGCACGTACCCGAGAGGATCAGGAACGGGCACGTCGCCGTGAAGAAGAAGCCCTGCGTCAGAAAAATTTGCTCCTCCAGATTGAGGTTGCTCGAGAAGAGGGGGATTTTTACCCGTATCGTTATCTTGCTTCTGAGGGCTTTTTGCCCGGCTACAATTTCCCCGCCCTGCCTGTGCGTGCATGGGTTCCCCGAGGGGAGGGGGAATATATTTCGCGTCCCCGAGCCTTGGCCATTCGCGAGTTTGGTCCTCATAACATTGTCTATCACGAAGGAGCCAAGTGGCAGGTTTCTGCGTTCATGCCCCCGCCCGGCGGTTTAGAGCGGCGCCGTCGCCAAGTCCGACTGTGCCACGAGTGTGGAGCCTTTGCGCAAACTGATCTGGAGCGATGCCCGGTCTGCAATGTGCTCTTTGACGGTTCCAATAGCGAAATTGTTGTCCTCTTAGATTTACCCAATGTGAAACTAAGGCGCAGGGAGCGGATTACCTGTAACGAAGAAGATCGACTTCGTCTCGGCTATGATATACAGGTTGCCTTTCGATTCTCCTATGTGAAATCTCGTCGTCGGGCCGTGGAAGCCAATGTGGTTGCCGGAGAGCAGCCGGTGTTCCGGCTAACCTATGCTCCTGCAGCCACTTTGTTGTACATCAACAAGGGCTGGAGGGCCCGACCCTCAGGGTTCGTGATCGATCTTGATACGGGAGAATTGCTGACGGATGATGAGGCGAGGAGGCGGACTCAGCGGCAGAATCAGGGAAGCCAAAGGAGACAAAACTTACAGAGGCTGTCTTTAAGTGTGGTAGAAACTCAAAATCTTTTACTTCTACGCCCCGTAGATCCAACTTTATGGAGAGATACAAAAACCGAAGTAAGTTTCCAATATGCATTGAAACGAGGAATTGAGCAGGCTTTTCAACTTGAGGAGAGGGAGCTCGGTGTCCAACGGGTAGGGAAAGGCGAGAACAGAGCACTTCTCTTTTACGAAGCAGCAGAGGGGGGACTTGGGGTCCTGCGGCGCTTGGTAGAAGAGCCCGGTGCAGTGGCTTTTGTAGCCCGGGAGGCCCTCCGCACCCTTCATTTTGATGAGGATGGAAAGGATCACAAACCCGACTGCCTTCAAGCCTGTTACGAGTGTCTTCTCAGCTATACCAACCAACCTGAAGCCTATCTCCTGGATCGCTGGAAAGTTCGGGATATTCTCCTGAGATTGCTCTCCTCTCGTGTGGAAAACCTTATTGAGGGACAAACGCGTGAAGAACATTTAGAATACCTGAGATCCCGAGTCCAAACGAATCTTAAACGGAAGTTCTTAGAATTCCTCGAGGAAAACGGGTATCGTCTGCCTGACGACGCCCAAAAATCCTTCCAAGAGCCACGCTGCATCGTGGATTTCTATTATGAACCCAATGTTGTAGTTTTTGTTGACGGTCCTTCCCACGATCATCCAGACCAACAGAGAATTGACAAAAGGATTCGACAGCAACTTCAGGTTAAAGGATTCAGAATAGTGGTGATCAGGTGGAATGAGAGCCTAAAGAGTCAAGTAGAAAAATATCCGGAAGTGTTTGGGACACGGAACCTGGAACGGTGGATCTAATTCTCCTCTGTTTTCTGCAAGTCTTAAACCTTAATACGGGTGCGGGT
>WGAB01000007.1 GCA_015489295.1 Caldifarciminota bacterium | reverse complement strand
GTCGTACATGGCGCCGTCGCCGCCCAGGACCCACAGTTTCTTGTCCTTCCAGCCCATCTGGTTCCAGCGCGCCCGCACGCCCATGGCCACGGTGGCCGCGTTCTCAAACAGCGAGTTCATCCAGGGCACGAGATAGGGGTTGAAGGGATAGGTGGAGCCGTACACCGTGTTGCAGCCCGTGGCCGCCACGAGCGCCAGGTTCTCCTTGCCGTACTTGAAGCCCATGGCTGCCAGCATCATGCGGATGGTGGTCGCCTGGCCGCAGCCGGCGCAGGAGCCCGCGCCTCCGACATAGAGCAGGGAGTCGCCCAGGAGCATGATGTCGGCCAGGGCCTTCTCGGTGATGTACTCACGCGGGGTGTCGGGCAGGCGGCGGAAAAAGTGGAACACCTTGCGGTACTTGGGGATCGTGTCCTCCTGCTTGGGCCGCATGATGAGGGCATCGTAGCCCATCTCGTGGCACACGGTCACGCACTCGCCGCAGCCCTTGCACTTGGTGGGGTCCACGTAGATGGCAAAGAGCCCGGGCTCCACGCCCCGTTTGGTGGGCAGCTCGTAGAATTTCTTGGTTTTCGCGAGATGTGCCTGGATCAGCGGCTTGTCTTCCTCCGGCACGTCCTTCAGATACTCGGGCAGTTTGGACTCGGGGATCACCTTGCCCAGGATGGCGGTGTCCGGACACTCGGTCACGCACTTCATGCAGGCCACGCAGTTGGTGCTGATGAACTCCGGGATTTCCAGGCCCACATAGGAGAAGTCACGAAGGGCGCCGGTGCCCGGCGGAATGATGGACCGGGCCACGCCGACATCGGCGGGCAACTCGGTGTCGCCCACGCCCTTGCGGTAGGCGCCGATCACCCGCTCGTTAAAGTCGGCCACGTACTCTTCCACGTCCAGGAGCCCCACCGAGGGCAGCCGCGACTCGTGGAGGGCCTTGTGTTCCCCGGGCAACTTGCTGGCCGGGGTTTCCTCGGGCTCCAGAAACTCCTCAAACAGGTCCTCGTGATGGGTGGCCTTCTGAAACTCCTCCCCCTCCGGCGTAGGCTTTTTGTTCCGATCACTCATGGTTCTCACGCTCCTTTCGCCATGGCCCGAACGATGTCGGTCATGGAGATCACACCGATGGGATACACCTTGCCGTCCTTCTCCTCGGTCACCACAAGCCGGTGGATGCCGTGTTCCTTCATGAGTTTTGCCGCGTCCTCCAGTTCGGCCTCGGGGGAAACGGTGACCACCTCACGGGTCATGATGTGCTTGGCCGACAAACCGCGCCAGTGTTCCCAGTACTCCTCATGGACCCGTACGTTCACCAGGTCAGTCTGCGAAACGATGCCGGCCAGGGTGCCGTCGTCGTTGACGACCACCAGGGCCGAAATGTTGTGATCGGTCATCAACTTGGCCACCTCCTGGATGGGCGTGTAGGGGTGGCAACTGATGACCCCTTTGCTCATGACTTCGCGTACCTTCATCCCACACCTCCTACGAGGCCGCCTTGGCCTCTTCCCAGATGATCTCCTTGGGGATTTCAAACACTTCCTGGTACCCGCGTTTGACGGCCTTCAGGTTATCCTGCACCACCTGCTCGCCGCGCTTGCCGAAGAACTTGCGGAGCGACCGTTCCACCGCCTCAAAGATCTGGTCTTCGGTGAGCCCCCGCTCCTTAAAGAAGGGCACCACCTTGAGGAACACCCCCAGGAGCACGATGCCCTGCATGCGCACCTGGAGATCGGGGCGGGTCGCCACCTCGCGGGCAATCTTGGCGGTGTCCAGGGCCAGCACCCGGATGTTCTTCTCGCGGATGATGTCGCGGGCCGACCAGGGAATGGAATGCCAGATCTCACGGGGATCGGTTTCGGTGGTGTTGATGAAGAGCATGCCGCCGGGCTTGATGCCGGCCAGCGGGTTCCCCAGGTTAAAGGCGTTCAGGTTGTTGATGGGCACGAAGTTCACTTCCTTGAGCATGGAGTGGATGCGAATGTGCTCGGGCGCCGCGATCAGATAGTAGGTGGTGGGCAGGCCCTTCTTTTCGGCGCCGTACTGGGGATAGGCCTGCACCTTGAGGTTCAGGAGGTCGGCCACCAGCGTGGCGATCACCTTGTTGGTGGTCACCGAACCCATGCCTCCCACCGAGTGGCCCCGCATGGTGAAGGTGCCCTCGGGCAGGCAATCGGGGTCTTCGGGCCGCTCCAGGGCGTACTTGTGCTTGATGTTCAGCACGAAGTACCGGTGCTCGCCCTGGTCCATCATGTGCTTCATCACGGCTAAGAAGTCGCCGGGCCGCACATCCCGGCCGCCCAGGCCGGCCGAGCCGTAGTAGACATAAGGGATCCGGTCCACCTTCGGGTAGTCTTCGGGGTAGCCGTGGGCGCCGATGTAGGCGTCGGCAAAGGCCGATTTGATTTCCCGGGCCAGCGGATTGGACTGGGCCGGCGGATCGTCCAGCCGTTCCACCACGGCAAAGGCTTTGACGTGCTTCAGGGCGTTGACGATCTCCGGGCCGGGGAAGGGCCGCAGGGTGCGCGGATTCAGCACGCCCACCTTCCAGCCGTACTTCTCACGGGCGTAATCCACGGCTGCCATGGCGGTTTCGGCCATGGTGCCCAGCGCCACGATCGCGTACTCCGCGTCCTCCAGCCGATAGGTTTCGATGAGGTCGTAGGGGCGGCCGGTGAGTTCCGAGTATTCCAGCATTGCCCGGCGCAGGAAGGCCTTGAGGTTGTCGTAGAAGTAGCGCTGCGCGATCTTGCCCTTCATGTAGCTGTCCTGGTTCTGCACCACGCCAATCATGAGAGGATGGTCGGGGTCCATGTAGTTCGTCAGCCGCTCGCGGGGGTCGCCCACAAACTGCTTCATGAGTTCGGGCTCCGGCAGCCGAAGGGATTCAATGGTGTGGGTGGTGAGGAAACCGTCCTGCACCACCATATAGGGCGTTTGGCTGTCCTCGGCGGCCCGGCGCGCGATCAGGGCCAGGTCGGCGGCCTCCTGGGCGTTCTTGGCGAACACAATGCCCCAGCCCACATCAGCCACGCCGAACACATCGTCGTGCCCGGCATGCACGTTCAGGCTCTGGCTGGTGAGCGCCCGAGCGCCGATATGGAACACCACGGGTAGCCGTTTGCCGGAAATGACGTAGAGCACCTCCTTCATCAGGATGAGGCCCTGGCTGGAGGTGAAATTCACCACCCGGCCACCGGCGGCGGCGAAGCCCTCGGCCGCCGACGCCGAACTGTGCTCGGATTCCGGCTCAATGAAGATGAGCGGGGTACCCCACAGGTTCTTCTGGCCTGCCGCCACCCGGGCCTGATACCCCACGCCCATGGGCGTGGACGGGGTGATCGGGTAGGCGCAGGCCCCCTCGGTGATGTGGGATTCCACCCAGACCACGGCCTCGGAGCCGTCGGCCGTCGTGGGGATCCCGGGGAAGGGAACCTTGTTCTTGGAAACCATGGTTACACGCCTCCTTGGGTTTCACTCAGGGGTCAATTATAAGCGAAGTCGCCCCTGCTCGGGGGCGGGAAATTCGCTTTTGGTTGCGTTTCAACGGTTTGAGGGCACACGGTTTCGGAGGGGTCCTGGAGGCACGCCGGAGGGCCTGGTGCCGCAATCCCTTGAGCCCCTGTGACTTTGAAAACTTCGGGGGAAAATTTCTGGAACCACGGGGTTCCTTCCGGGTGATTCCGGTTCGCCGGCACCTCCTTGCCCCCTTTGGGGGGTGCGGTTATAGTTAACAGGTGTTGCCAAAAACAAGGAGGTGCAGCGTGTGGCGTACGGGTAAGGGCTGGGGCCTCTGGGCCCTGATGACAGGGGTACTCCTCCTGTGGACCCCGCTCCGCGCCGATTGGACCTTTGTCGGCGGCGGATACATCAATGGGGTCTGCATGCAGGGGAACCACATCTGGACCGCCGAGAGCGACGGCCGCGTGCGGCACTCCGCCGATGGCGGTGAAACCTGGGAAAACCTCCTGGTTCCCGCCGCGGTTCGCCTGTACGGCGTGTACTTCGTGGATGCCAACACCGGCTGGGCCGTAGGGAACGACGGCACCATCTTCCATACCACCGACGGCGGCCAAACCTGGGAATGGCAAACCTCCGGCATCTCCAACGACCTCAAGGGCGTGTACTTCGTCGACGCCAACAGGGGCTGGGCCTGGGGCCGGTCCGGCAAAATCCTCCATACCAAAGACGGCGGCGCCACCTGGACGCTTCAGACCTCCGGCGTCACCAGCACCCTGTACTGGGGCTGCTTCCTGAACGACACCGTGGGCTATGTGGGCGGCTCCTCGGGCAAGATCCTGAAGACCACCGACGGCGGCCAAACCTGGGTGCTCATCAACAGCCCCACCACCAGCTCCCTGTACAGTGGCTGGTTCGTGAACGACACCGTGGGCTGGGTGGTACGGTCCTCGGGCCGGATCTATAAGACCACCGACGGCGGCACCACCTGGACCCAGCAGAACTCCAATACCACCAACACCCTGTACGGCGTGTACGCCACCGACGAGGACCACGCCTGGGCCGTGGGCAAGTACGGCACCGTGCTGTACACCACCGACGGCGGCGCCACCTGGAACGCCCAAACCAACCTCAGCCCCAACTACTTTGAGAAGATCGTGATGGC
>WGAB01000006.1 GCA_015489295.1 Caldifarciminota bacterium | reverse complement strand
CTCCATAAATCGAATCCGTATTATACGAATCCAAATTCGTACGAATCATGATTCGGTTTATCGACCGAGAACGTGAACTGGACCTGCTGGAACGGGGATTCCGATCCGGCCAACCTGGCCTGTTCATCCTTTACGGACGACGCCGGATCGGAAAGTCTCGCCTGGTCCTGGAATTCCTGCGGGGCAAACCCGGCGTGTACTACCTGGCCGAAGATGTCCACCCGAGACTTCAAATCCGCGAACTTCAGCAAAAAATGGCCGAAGTGCTTCAGGATTCCTTTTTGCAGAGCACGGAACTGCAGCAGTGGCACCAGCTGTTCACCTACCTCCAGAAGGTACTCCCCCGAACAGAGCCCTGGGTCCTGGCCCTGGATGAGTTCACCTACCTGGTCAAAAACGACCGGAGCATCTTAGGGGCCCTGCAGAGGTTCTGGGACGAGTTTGCCCAGCATACCCGCCTGATGATCCTGCTGACCGGATCCCTCCTCGGCACCATGCAGGAGGAGGTGCTGTCCCACGCCTCCCCCCTCTTCGGCCGGAGGACCCGAGACCTCCTGCTCCAGCCCCTTGCCCTACGGCACGCGCTTCAGTTTTTGCCTCAACAGGGCATGGAAGACGCTTTGAGCACGGTCATGGTACTCGGAGGCATCCCCGAGTACCTGCTCAAGGCGGCCGGATACGCCACCTTTCCCGAATTCATCCGCCAGGAGTTTCTGGACCCCTACGGGTATTTCTACCGGGAGCCCTACTTTCTGCTTTCCCAGGAGTTCCGGGAAATCCGTACCTACTTTTCTCTCCTCAGCGCCATCGCCGGGGGATATACCCGGCCAAATGAAATCGCGACCTATGTAGGAATAGAGGCCCGAAACCTGTACCCCTACCTGGAAGCCCTGCGAAACCTTGGGTTCATCGCCAAACTGCCCACATGGCCGCGAAAACCCCGGAAGAATGTGTTCTACCTGCTCCAGGACCCCATGCTGGACTTCTGGTTCAACTTCGTTTATCCCTACAGGGAGCAGATCGAACGAGGGAGCCTTCGACAAATCCCTCTGAACCGAATCCGAACGTTTTTGGGCAAACGCTTTGAGCATCTGGTGCGCGAAAATCTTGCCGACCTGATCGGCTCCGACTTCCACCACGTGGGAAAATGGGTGGAAAGGGATGAAGATGTGGATGTCGTGGCCTTTCAGGAGGATACACGCCTCTTACTCTTAGGGGAATGCAAGTGGCGGTCCGGCGTGGGCGTGTTCGCCACCCTCCGAACCCTCCGCCAACGGGCGCCACGGGTTCCCTTCTGGAACCAGGCCCGGGAAGTCCGGTACCTTCTCGTGGCCAAATCGTTCCGCCCCTTCTCCCAACCATTACCCGGGGATGTGATCCTGCTGGATCTTGAAGGGATCTGGCGGCGGCTCCGTACCTGAAGGGACCGGTTTACGCCTTTTCCTTGGCCTTCCGCTGCTTCAATTGCTGCAGAAGATAGGCCCGGATGAAGCCGTCCAGCTCACCGTCCAGCACCGCGTCGGCGTTGCCCACCTCGTAGCCGGTGCGATGATCCTTCACCAACCGATAGGGGTGCAGCACATACGACCGGATCTGGCGACCCCAGGCAATCTCCCCCTTCTCCTGCTCAATGTCCTTGAGTTTCTCGCGCTCCTTCTGCTTGTAGTACTCGTACAGGCGGGCCCGCAGGATCTTCAGGGCGGTTTCCTTGTTCTGGTGCTGGGAGCGTTCCGACTGGCAGGTGACCACAATGCCCGTGGGCAGGTGGGTGATCCGCACGGCGGTTTCGTTCTTCTGCATGTGCTGGCCGCCGGGCCCGGAGGACCGGAAGGTGTCGATCTTCAGTTCGTCATCCCGGATTTCCACCTCCACCTCCTCGGTTTCCGGGTACACGAACACCGAGGCGAAGGAGGTGTGGCGCCGCCGGGAGGCGTCGAAGGGCGAGATCCGCACGAGCCGGTGCACGCCCCGTTCGGCCTTCAGGTAGCCGTAGGCATAGGGCCCTTCCACCAGCATGGTGACATCCTTGATGCCGGCCTCCTCGCCGGGCTGCAGGTTCAGCACCTTGTACTTGAACCCCTTGCGCTCGAACCAGCGGGTGTACATGCGGAAGAGCATCTCGGCCCAGTCCATGGATTCGGTGCCCCCGGCGCCGGGATGAATGGAAACGATGGCATTGCGCTGGTCTTCCTCGGTGAAGGTGATCCGGAGTTCCAGGTCGTTCAGGCGTTGCTCCAGGCGCCGGAACTCCCGTTCCACCTCGGGGGCCAGGCTTTCGTCCTCCTCGGCCAGTTCCTCCAGTTCCACGAGGTCCCGGAGTTCCTGTTCCAGGGATTCCAGTTCCTCCAGATCCTTGCGGAGGGCAGCCATGCGCGCCATTACCCGGCGCGCCTCGGCCTGGTTCTGCCAGAAATCCGGCTTCCCCGAGGCTTCTTCTAAAGACTGGAGTTCCCGACGCAACCCGTCGGGGTCAAAGATACCTCCTGATTTCCAGGAATCGCTGGAGCAGCTTCTCTGCGCGTGCCATAGCCGATGAATTATACGGGCCTACTGCGGCAGGTGGAGGAACCGCACCGTTTTCCGGAGCCCTGAGGGGCTTTCCACCTGCAGGAAGTACACGCCGGGGGCCAGGGAGGGCAGGGTCAGGGTAAACCGCTGGGCTCCCCTGGTGAGCCGGGCCTGGTGTTTCCACACCCGGGCACCGGCCAGGTTGAACACCCGGAACCGGTAGGCGCCGTCCTGGGGAATCTCCAGAAGCAGGGGCAGGCGGGGTCCGGCAAAGGAAGCCAGAACCCGAACCCTCAGGTCTCCGGAGGCCGCGGGGGGCGTTGTGCCCTCGTGCACGCCCACGGGCCGTACTTCCACATCGTCGATGTACCACCCCTCGTACTGTACGCTGGCATCGGAGGTGAAGTGGAACACGATTCGGATGGGGCTCCCGGCATAGTCATCCAGGGGGTACGCCACCTGGGTCCATGTTGTGTCGTGCCCGTTGACCGTGTCCAGCACGATCCGGTGTTCTGGATCGCTGGTTTGCAGGTACAGATAGCCGAAGTCCTTGGCGATCTCCGTGTCGTACCACTGCCAGAAGGTGAGGGTATCGTGGGCACCCACCAGGATCCAGGGCGAAATCGTGTAAATATCGGCATTGGGAATGTACCGCCACAGTCCCTCTACTCCGTTGTAGCGGCTCCGATCGGGGGAGTGATACCGATGGGTGGTCCGGTGCCAGGTGCCCGTGTTGCTCCACCTTTCTTCCCCATCAAAATCGTCGCTGAACCCCGACTGAGGGAAAACCAGGAAGGGCAAACTATCTTCGTATACCGCACTGTCGGGGGTCATCATGGAGAGATGCAGGTACAGGAGATGCGTATCCGGGCAGGAAGGATCCACCTGTACTTCAAATCCCTGGGCTCCATAGGAAGGCTGACCCAGAGGAATACTGGGATAGGAAACCTGAGCCTGGGTCACCGTCACATAGGGATCGGACGACAGCAATGTGGCCACCACATCCGATGCATCCACCCTACCTTCGTTCGTGACCGCAATCCAGAGCCGGCCGGTTTCTCCGGGCCGTAGCACCTGGTCGTTGCCGTCCTCCACATAGTAGTGGTGAAAGCGAAGATCAGGTGAGGGATACACAGGGACCATGGCCGATTGATACACCCGCTTGCCGGCGCCGTCGTCCTGCACAAAGGCCACGATGGCGCAGTTGCCAGCCACCCAGGTGGGATCCACGGAGAACTCCTGGGTGTCCACCACGGTGACCCCAGCCCCGAGGGTAAGGGGGATGCCTTCAGCGTCCGGGAGCATATCGCGCATAACCTGATGGTGTTCGGTTTCCCCGTTGGGCGCGTTGTATTGGATGTCGCTCTCCACCAACGCAATCCGGAGTTTGGGGGCCACGAAGTTCACCACCGAATCCACCGTGATGGTGGTAACGACCTGACCGGTGCGGCTTGGGGGATCGTAGGAGATTTCCAGGTCCATGATCAAGGGGCTTGGCACCTGGAGCTCCTGCTGGATCAGGTTTTCCCAGTTGGAGGTCTGGTACCCGGCATCGATGCTGCCGTCGATGTGCAGGTGGGGAGTATAGTCGGCCCCGTAGTAGTTGATCCGACGAGTATTCTCTTCGGGATTGGCCTGGTAAAAGGGGTCGCTGGAAGAAGGCCACCAGGCATGGTATCGGATCACCGACATCTCGTTGTAGTGGGCCTCGTAGATCTGGGTGAGCACCTGGTTCGCCTGGGCACAGCCAGGACACGACGTGTTGGTAATCAGCTCCGCCAGCACCCTGCGGGGTGCGGCGATCAGGTTCGTGCTCCAGAGCACCAGAGCTCCGGCCATCAGACCGGAGAGGGCCAGAACCTTGAATCTGGACATAGAGTTACCTCCGGGGTTTTCCGGGTTTCCCATGCCGTGATTGTACAGGAAGCCCGGCGCCGTCGCGCCGGACTTCCTGTACGCAAGAAGCACCCAGGACTAACGAACCAGAACGAGCTTTCGGCTTTGCCGGATCTGGGGGGATTCCAGACGTAGCCAGTACACGCCAGACGGGAGAAGCGTAAGGTGTAGCGGTAGGGTTTGAATCTCCGGCCTGGCGGATATTGGCCATTGGGCGATCTGCCGTCCGGCGGCATCGTAGAGCACCAGGACACTGGAGCCGGGGGACGGCACCTGGTATCTTACCTGTACCTCCCCCGCGGTTACCTGCGGAACCACGTGAAACAGGACCGTGGCCAAATCCGTACCCTCGGCCACCGCCAAGGGAGGTTGGGGCAGCTCATAGGCTCCGATGTCCACCACGGCCACGTTGTCGCCGTTGCCGTCCCGGGGCCGGGTGACCCCATCAAAATCCACAGAGGCCGGAGTTGTGGGGTCACCAGCGTCCACACAGGGGCTCAAAGGCAGGGTGTCCAGGTGGAAATCCAGGCCCAGGGTGTCGCGGAACAGAGGGTTGGTGTCGAGGGAATGGGCGTCCTGGCCGGTGCCGCTCTGGTAAGCTGCAAAGGTGGTGTACTCCGTGTTGTTCCACACAAACAGGCTGGCATGGGGCTCGCTGCTGGGTTTCCAGCAGTTGTAGTCCAGGGTGTTGTTGACATTGCCACCCCAGGAGGTGAGCAGGATCCCCTGGGGACCCGCATACACGATGTTGTTCCGCACCAGGTTGTTGGAGGCGTACTGGATCACAATCTCCCCGTCGCCGTCGGCCAGCACCTGGTTTTTGAACAGGGTATTGTTCTCAAACACACAGTTCTGCACCCGGCCCGCTGAGGCGTCGTACCCTCCGAAGATCAGGCCGGGTTTGTCGTTGTAGTAGATGAGGTTGGCGCGGACGGTACACGCTTCGGCCACATAGCCGGCGTTTTCACAGCCCACCTCGATGCCCATGTCGCAGTGGTGAACCCGGTTCTGTTCGACCACCACTTGCTGGGCGCCATCGATGTAGATTCCTGCAGCGTATCCACCACCGTAGCTCGCCCGGGCGTTGTACACCTCGTTGCCCCGGATCACGCCGCGTTTGGCCACCTTCCCGGCCACCTCGCCGCCGATGGCATCGATCCCAATGTTGTCCACGTCGTGGATCAGGTTGTTCTGGATCACGAAGTCAAACACGTTGCCGTTCACCACCAGGGCCTCACTCTGGGCAGGAAAACAGTCGTGGATATGGTTGCCCTCAATCGTGATGTGGGTCACGCTGTCGTTCACATGGGCGTAAACGGTGATCCCCATGCCGTCCGGCCCCTTCATGTTGTAGATCTCGTTGTTGCGGATCTCGATGTAGTCACCCGCGTCTTCCACGAAGATGCCGCTTCCCAGGGTGTCGTTGCGGATGGT
>WGAB01000005.1 GCA_015489295.1 Caldifarciminota bacterium | reverse complement strand
CCGCAGATCCGGTCCCGGGCCGCCTCGGTTTTGCCCTCGCAGCGGACCACCAGCACCGGCTGGGTGTTGGACGCGCGGATCAGGCCGAACCCGTCGGCAAACTGCACCCGGGCGCCGTCAATGTCAATCACCTCGTAACCCTGGGCCTTAAAGTCCTGCACCACCTGCTGCACCACGGCGAACTTACGGTCGTCCGGGCAGCCCACCCGGATTTCGGGCGTGGAGAAGTAGGTGGGGATCTCGTCGGCCAGTTCGCGCAGCGTTTTGCCGGTCTTCTTCAGGATTTCCAGAAGCCGAAAGGCGGCGTAAATGGCGTCGTCGTAGCCGAAAAAGCGGTCCTTGAAGAAGATGTGGCCCGACATCTCGCCGGCCAGCGGCGCGCCGGTTTCCTTGAGTTTCACCTTGAGCAGGGAATGGCCGGTTTTCCACATCAGGGGCTTGCCGCCCAGCCGCTGGATGTACTCAATGAGCCCCTGGGAACACTTGACATCAAAGATGATGGTGGCGCCGGGGTTCCGTTCCAGCACATCCCGGGCAAAGATGCCGAGAATCTTGTCGCCGAACAGGAGTTCGCCGTCGTGGGTGACCACACCCAGCCGGTCGGCGTCGCCGTCCAGGCCCAGGCCCAGGGCCAGCCCCTCGGAGGTCACAAGGCGAATGAGGTCCTGCATGTACTTGACCACCGTGGGATCGGGCAGGTGGTTCGGGAAGGTGCCGTCGGGTTCCAGGTACAGGCCCCTGTACCGCACGCCGAACCGGTCAAAGAGTTGCTCCATGATCGGGCCGGCGGTGCCGTTGCCCGTGTCCACCCCCACCGCGAAATCCACCGAGGCATCCAGGTTCCGGGTGACCCAGTCCAGGTAGGGGGTTACGATGTCCACCGGGGTGCGGCTGCCCGGGGCCGCTGGCCGATGGTACGCCTCCTCCTCCATCCGCCTGCGGAGCTGCTGGATCATGTCGCCGTACACCGTGTCCTTTCCGATGTTCATCTTGAAGCCGTTGTACTCGCGGGGGTTGTGGGAGGCGGTCACCTGAATGCCGCCGTGGATGTCGGGCAGGTGAAAGAGCGAGAAGTACATGAGGGGCGTGGGCACGGTGCCCAGGTCGTGCACGGCCAGGCCGGTGTCCACCAGGCCCCGGATCAGGGCCTCCCGGTACTTGGCGGAATGGGGGCGGACATCCTGGCCCACCACCACCCGATGGCCCCCGCGTTCCACCACCCAGGAGCCGAAGGCCCGGCCCAGGTGATAGGCAAACTCCTCGGTAATGTCCTGATCGGCGATTCCACGGATGTCGTACATGCGGAAAACCGTGGGTTTGACCTTCATTGCGGCACCTCCGTTTACGGGGAAATCTACGGGACAGCCCTCAGGAGCGCAAGGGCACGGGCTCCCGGAACCGCAGTAGGCGTCCGTACCGCGCCCGCAGCAGGATCACGAAGGAAAAAATAGCCCCGATGAAGGCCGCCAGGATGTAGGTGGCGGCAATCGCATACACGATGACCACCTGGTACACCGCAGCCTGCAGGGGCGGCATCCCGCCCATGAGCATACCGGTCATGGCCCCGGGGATGTGCACGAGCCCCAGGATCTTGAGGCTGTCGATCTGGGGGATGAGGGCCACATGCACGGCCTCGCGGATCAGAAAGCGGGCGGCCTCCAGGTCGCTGGCCCCGTCCAGAAAGGCGGCCTCCACGATCTCCTGGTACTCCGAAAGCATCCGCTTGGCGCGGTCGTAGGTGAGGGAAAGGGCCTTGGTGCCGTTGCCGATGACCATGCCGGAAACCGGTACCAGCACATGGGGCACGAACTTGAGGGTTCCCGTGGAAAAAAGCAGCAGGGCCGACGGCAGGTAGGCCACGAGCAGGATCAGCACCGAAACCGGCAACGCCAGGGGAATGCCTTTGCCGCGTTCATAGGCGATCCAGCTTCCCGAAACCATCAGGAACCCCACAAGCCCGAGGTTCACGGTGGCGGGAAACCGGAAAAAATAGAGCAGCACGGATCCCATCAGCACCACCTGAACGGCGGCCCGCAATCCGTTGAGCAGGATGGCCCGTTCCTGTCGCAGTCCCTCCGCCCAGGACACCGCTGCCGGGATCAACAGCAGAAGGTAAGCCAGCACGAGGTTCTTCATGCCGAAATTGTACGCCTGGCTGCATCATAGCCCTGTCAACCTGTGGAGCCGGATTTGCGTAGAAGAAACTGGAGCGGGCGATGAACGAGCGGCAGGCGATTCTGGACCTGCAACAGGACTCCCATGAAGCCTTTGCCTGGCTCGTGGAACGATACCAGGAGGCACTGATGCATCTGGCCTATCGGCTGACGGGCAACAACGATCGGGCCCAGGAACTGGTACAGGAAACCCTGTGGCGGCTCTGGCGGCATCGTCACAGCCTGGACCCCCGGCGGTCCCTGAAGGGGTGGCTGGTGGCCGTCCTGGCACGGCTCAATGTGGACCAATGGCGGAAACAGCACCGGGAGGTGCCCCTGGACCCCACGCTCTTCGTGGCGCCCGCCCGCCTGGACCCCCGCCTGGAGCGGCTGGAGACCTGCCTCCGGCGGCTGTCGCCGCAGCAACGCACGGTGGTGGTCATGTTCTACACCGAGGGATACCGGCTGCGGGAGATCGCCCGGATCCTGGGTGTGCAGGAGGGCACGGTGAAAACCCACCTGTTCCGGGCCCGGCAGGCCCTGAAACGCTGCCTGGAGGGAAGCCCATGAACCCGGTGTCCTGTGAGCAGGTTCGGGAATGGATCCTGGACTGGCCCCGGCTGGGGCCGGAGGAACGCCGGCAGGTGGAGCGCCACCTGGCCGATTGCGACACCTGCCGGGCGTTCTTGGAAGAGGAACGGCAACTGCGGCAGGACCTTCAGGACTGGTCCCACACGCTCCGGGTGTACCGCTTTCGCTGGAGCCGGGCGCTGACTTCCTTCAGCGCCACCCTGCTGCTCGTATTCGGAATCCTGGGAGGGCTGGTGCGAACCACGGCATCGGGCCCACAGGTTCTGTGGCGCGTAAACCCGGTTCCGGCGGTGCTGGAAACCCCGGGGGCAATCCTCGTGACCGTGGGCGCTACGGCCCGGGATCTGGCCCTGGAACTCCACGGGGCGCCGCCCCATCCGGTGCAGTGGTTCCAGGTGCAGCCCTCGTTGCCGGTGGTTCGGGTGGTGGCCCCACCCCAAACCCTGGAGGAGTCGTCATGAGGCATCTGGACAAATGGCTGGGATTGATCGCGGCCCTGCTCGTGGCCAATTTGGCCACAACCATGGCTCTGTATCGGCAAACGGCACGGCTTCAGCAGATCCTGGTGGCCCGGGAACCCTCCGCGGCCCTGGCCCCCACTTCGCCGGAGCCCCTCCCCCGGGTGATTCACCGCGAATCGCCCGAGTACCCACCCCAGGCCAGAGAAAGGGGCTGGGAGGGGCAGGTGATCGTGCAGATCACCGTGGACACGCTGGGCCGGGTTCGGGAAGCCCGGGTGGTGCGGTCGTCGGGCCATGCGGTGCTGGACTCGGCCGCCGTGGCTGCAGCCCGCAAATGGCGCTTTGAGCCCGCGCGGCTGAAGGGCAGGCCTGTGGAAAGTACCCTGATGCTGCCCTTCCGGTTTTCCCTGGCCCGGGAGTAGCAGGCTACACGGCTGGAACGCAGGAAATCTGGGCGCCGGGCCCGTACGGGCCCGGCGCCCAATCCGCTTTACCGGTGACGCTTCCTGACGGTCCGCGGCTTCACCCTGCGCAGAGCCCAGTTCCCCCGGGGAACCTTCAGCATCGGCCCGTGGGCCAGCCGCCTGGGGCCGGGGCCCTTCTTGCCGTAGATCATGTGGCTCAGGGCCACGAGATCCAGGGGATCAATGACCTGGTCGTAGTTGACATCCGCGCAATCCACGGGCCGATCGCCTCCGTAAAAGAGGTAATCGGCCAGTACCGCCAGGTCGTTGGGGGTCAGTTCCTCGTCGCCGTCCAGATCACCCGTGTAGCAGGTGGAAAGGTGGTACGGCAGCACCTCCAGCCGGTCCCAGACGCCGCTGCCATAGAGGGTATCCGGAGTGCCGCTGGAGAAATCGCCGAACCGGAGATAGGGGAACAAAGCGCTGTCGTACATCCCCACGGTTTCCATGTAGTAGCCGTTGATGTAAAGGTCATAGGTGCCGCTGTCCGGAGACACCAGGCAGGCCACATGGTTCCAGTGGTTGGCGCTCAGGTCGCCGACCCAGCGCAGGGAATCGCCCTCGGCGGCGAACACATCAAACCACCCGGATACCTTGCTCTTCCAACCGCTCCCGCCCAGATAGAGCACCACCTGGTGGTTGTCCATCAGGGTGAAGTAGTAGGCGTCAAAGGGTTCCACATAGAAGTCCAGGGTGTAGTGGGCCGTGTCGGGCAGGGAAAAGCCGGGAGAGCGTACCCAGGCGTGCATGTCGCTCACCCGCTGGGGCGCCGAGAAAATCTCCAGAGCACAGGGAGGAACCACATAGTCCTCGCTCATGCCTACAAAGCCGCCGCCAGCCGTGTCCACCACCCAGTCGGAAAAGTCGCAGTCCGAAAAGTCGTCGTAGAACCGGGGAGCCTGGACATGTACCTCCACATAGAGATCCTGGGAGTCGGGTCGGGTGAGGTTCACCGCGTGGAGGTTCAGGCTCAGGGTGGTGTCGACGGCGCCGGAGCGGGAAATCTGGAGCCACAGGGTGTCCTCAGTTTCCGGCACCAGGTTGACGCTGTCGGGCGAAAGGACAACGCTCCAGGTCCGTGGCAACGGGGTCACCTGCACCCGGAACGCACACACCGTGTCTTCCTGGTTGTACAGGGGCATCGGCACCTGGAGGCTGTGCACCGAGGTATCTACCACCACCGAAAGCACGCCGCGGTGGGCCGAAGGCCCCTCGTTAAACGCGAAAACATCGCCCGTGCCGGGGTTCCGAACACTGATCTCCCAGGTCTGGAACTCCAGGTTCTCCATCTCCCAGCGGTGGATAGAATCGGCAAACCCCTCTTCGGTGAAGAAGTCCGGGGCGTACACCTGGCGGGTTTCGCCGGGATACAGGGTGTCCAGGGTGCCGGAGGAAAAGTCCACCTCATGGCCCCAGAAACCCCAGGTGAGCTGGCGGAACCCAAAGCCCATGCCGGTGATGATCAGGGTGTCCGAGGTGTTCTCCAGGTTGGCAAAGGCCTCGTAGGCGGTGAAGAAGGGAGGATGCTGGGGATCCCAGCCGATGGAAACGATTTTCAGGGGCGGCGCTGCGAGCACGCCGTGGGGCCGGGCAGTGACCACACCCAGCACCCAATCCCAGGGTACCGCCAGGGTGCGCGGCGTGCCGGCCCAGGTATCGTGGACCAGTATCCAGGTGGTACAGGGGGCGGCACCGGCGGTACCGTCGGGGTCGTAGTACTGGTAGTACCCGATGCCCGTGACCCCGTGGCCCACCAGCATCTCGCCGTTCCAGTACTCGCGGGGGCTCACCGAACTGTCGGCATAGGGGCCCCAGGTGTAGAAGTACACGGTGTCCTGCAGAACGGTGTCATACACGGCCGCCCGCAGGGTGTCCAGGTTCCAGTACATGAAGATCACGAGGGAGGGCAGGCCTGAGTCGGCTTGGATCTGGTAAGCAGACCAGGCCTGGGAGGCAGACCAGCAGTCGTAGGTGCCGCCCTCCAGGTTCCACTCGGTTTTGGAGGCGTTGGGAGACCAGGGCACGGGGAAGGTGTCGGGGGTGTCTCCGCCCCAGGCGGCAAAGTCGGAAAGGCCGGGGAAGATGTCGTCCAGCCGGGTGCCCTTGAGGGGGAAGGTGGGGTTGTTTTCCCGGTCCGGGCTGCCCGTGCCGTTGGTTCCCAGGAACCACCCCACGGAATCGGCGGCCACATCCCAGCTCCAGCCGTCCAGGATGCCGGGCGCGAGACCCTGGGTTTCCCAGTATTCCAGAAGGTTCACACTGGCCGTGGGCACACTCCAGCAGCAGGTTCCGCTCTGGGGCGGCTGGGAGTGGTCGGGCACCCCGGCGATGGCCTGGAT
>WGAB01000004.1 GCA_015489295.1 Caldifarciminota bacterium | reverse complement strand
TCGCCCAGCAGGGCGTCGGCCCTTTGCTGGGCTTCGGCCTGGTAGGCTTCCAGGGTTTTCAGCATCTCCGGGGGGACGCCGGGCGGCGGCGCGTCCAGGAGTACATGCAGGAGATCGATTTGCCGGGCCTTAAGGGCCCGGGCCAGATGCCAGGCAGTTTCTAAGGCCCGGCGGGAGGCCTGCGAGAAGTCCACGGGCACCAGGAGTTTCTGCGGCAGCGGAGGGGTTTGGGGATCGTGCTCCGGCAAGAGCAGGGCGGGTTCCGGGGCCTTCCGGGCCACCTTCACGGCCAGGTTGCCCCAGAGAAAACGGGTAAGGGCGTTGGCGTGGCGGCACACGAAGCCGGCGATGCCCTGGTGACGGTGCAGGTACTCCAGGAAGGTGTCCACCGGATGGCCCAGGAGCACCTCCAGGCGGATCTCCGGCAGGGCCTCGGGCAGGCGGCGGGCGTATTCCTGCAGGCGCTGCTCGGCGCTGTGGCGTAGGGTTTCCACGAAGTCCACCGGGGTGATGCCGTACACGCCGGGATCCACGGCCGGCGTGGGCGGCGTGAGGATGTGCACCAGGTGCACGGGGGCCTTCAGGGCCTGTGCCCACGCCCCTCCTGTGGCCACGAGGCGATCGGTGCCCTCGGCAAAATCCAGGTTCAGGATCAAGGGCTGCATGTTCCAATTGTATGAGGCCGCGAGGGCGTTCGCCAGGGAGGTTTTGGCCTGGTGAGCCCTTGCAGGGTTCCCCGCCCCGTGGTCTCAGGACCCCAGGCTCAGATCTTCAAACTGAAAAACCCGGGCATGATCGTGTTCACAGCACGTCCTTGACCACGATGAGGAGAGCGACGCCCAGAAGCAGCCATCCAAAGAGGAGTTTGATGCGGCGGGAATCCAGGCGGGTGACCATCACGCGGGCCCCGAGCTGGCTGCCCAGCAGCACCGCTGCAATGGTGGCGAGCCACAGGGGCCACTGGGGCCGGGCGGTCACCTTCAGGTGTGCCAGCACGCCGGAAATCCCGGACAGGGTGACCACTACCGCCGAGGTGGCGGCGGCCCGCCGGGGTTCCAGCCCGGCCAGGTACAGCAAGGGCACCACGAACGATCCGCCGCCCCGGCCGATGAGGCCTGTGAAGAAGCCCAGCACCCCTCCGCCTCCGACCCCCAGCAGGGCATGGGCCCGGGCCTGTTCCAGCCGTTGCCGGGGCTGCCAGCCCGAGAGCATCAGGAGGGCGGCCGCCGCCGTAAACAGGGCGAAGATCAAAAGGATCGGCCGTGGGGGCAGGTGGGCATTCACCAGCACACCCACCGGTGGCAGCACCACCATGGCGATGCCGAAGGGCAGGGCCACCTTCCAGTCCACCAGGCCCTTGCGGGCATACACCCAGGCGGCCGAAGCCGTGGTCAACACATTTAACAGGAGCCCCAGGGGGATCGCTGCGGCCTTCAGGTCCAGCCCGGCCCAGTAGAGGAGGGGGACATAGAGCTGGCCGCCGCCCATCCCGAGCATGGAGAACACAAAGGCGATGCCGAAGAAAAGGCCCGGCACCCACAGGATCATGGCTGCGGTTCCCGATCCTTTTTCTGGTATCGGACCAGGCGACCGGGCAGAAGTTCCTGGATCAGGCTGGCATAGCCACCCTTGAAGATGCGCACGTTCTTAAAGCCCAGGGCCTGCAGATAGGCGAAGGCCACGGCGGCCCGGTCGCCGCCCGAGCAGAAGGTGGCCACCAGGCGGTCGCGGGGGATCCGGTGGAGTTCATCGGGCAGCCGGTGGATGGGGATGTGGAGGGCAAAGGGCAGCTGGAGGAACTGGGCCTCTACCTCGTCGCGCAGGTCCAGGAGGACCGCTTCGCCGCGTGCCCAGGCCTGAAAGAAGGCCTCGGCCGAGATCTTGTGCTGTCCTGTGCACCAGTAAGGGAAGGTGCACGATTTCAACCATTCGCCCAACCGGGTGTCCGTCATGGATCACCTCCCAGGTTTGGGGCCCCGAAGGGCCCGGAACCGTTTGCCCCGGCTTTTTCCGGCGCATCGGGCCAGTTCCTGCTGCAGGGTGGGCAGCCCGGGGACCGGTGCCCGGGGATCCACCGGTCCCAGCAGATGGTCCAGAAGTCGGCGGATTTCGGCATCCTGGAGGGCGTAGAACACAAAGGGGCCGTGCCGGCGGCTCACCAGGACCCCGGCCTCCCGGAGCAGCCTCAGCTGCTGGGAGATGTAGGGCTGGGGTTTCCCGAGCAGAGCCTGCAGCTGGCACACGCACGCTTCGGTCCGGCGCAGGATATCCAGCATCTGGAGCCGCACCGGGTGGGCCAGCAGGAAACACCGCCGCGCCACGGCCTCGTACGTTTCGGCCCGCTCTTCGACCCGGTCATATGCCTCATTCTGCATATGCAAATTTTGGCATAGGATGGCGGTGAAGTCAAAGCGTCGTAGTGGATGTACCAGGACGTGGGGGGGATCCATGGGATGAAGGCCGGGGGCCGCCCGCGCGCCGCGCGGGCGGCCCCCGGCCCAGGAGGGTTCCGGCTATGGGCGTCTAAAACCGGAACTCGTAGCCCACCTTGAAGAAGGCCGCGGTTTCCAGGGGCTCGCCAACCTCCTGCCGCACCGGGTGGAACACCAGGTACAGCCGGCTGCGGCCGCCGGGCTCGTACCCCAGAATCACCTGCGCCTCATCCCGCGGAAACGCAGGCTGGTTCCAGGTTCGCTGGAGGAACACCCGAACAAACAGCCCCCACGGGCTCCGGTACTCCCCCTGCAGGTTGGCATAGGCTGAGGTATCGGTGGTGCCGGCCTCGGGGTCGCGGGTGAGCAGGGCCTCCACCTCGCCACGGATCTTGAGGTTCTGCCACTGGTACCCCGCACCCAGCGAAGGCTTCAGCGCCCGC
>WGAB01000003.1 GCA_015489295.1 Caldifarciminota bacterium | reverse complement strand
GCGCCAGGTATCGGTCCAGCCTCATTGCCGGTTCAGAAGGGCCAGGGCCTCGGCCACCACTCGCTCGGGGGTGAAGCCGAAGTCGGCGTAAACCTCCTTGTAGGGTGCGGACTTGCCGAAGGTGGTAACCCCCAGCACCTTGCCCTCCAGGCCCACGTAGCGGTACCAGGGTTCCGGCCGGGCGGCCTCCAGGGCCAGGCGTGCCCGAACCTCGGGGGGCAGTACCTGGCGCCGGTACGCCTCGGGCTGTTCCTCAAAGAGTTCCCAGGAGAAGAAGTTGACGGTGCGAACCCGGATACCCCTTTCCTCCAGTTGCCGATGGGCCTCCAGGGCCACGTGCACCTCAGAACCCGAGGCCAACAGCAGGAGTTCGGGCTGCCCTTCGGCATCGGCCAGGATGTAGGCGCCCTTCTTGACCTCGGAGGCGTCGGCATAGCGCGAACGGTCCAGGATGGGCACGTTTTGCCGCGTCAAAATCAGGGCCACCGGGCGGTTCCGGGTTTTCAGGGCGATCTCCCAGGCGTAGGCGGTTTCGTTGGCATCGGCTGGCCGGAGCACCAGCAGGTTGGGGATCAGGCGAAGCGAGGGCAACTGCTCCACGGGCTGGTGCGTGGGGCCGTCCTCGCCCAGGGCGATGCTGTCGTGGCTGAACACAAAGATGACATGTAGATGGCTCATGGCGGCCACCCGCAGAGCCGGCCGCAGGTAGTCGGAGAACACCAGGAAGGTGCCGCCGAAGGGCATAAGCCCCCCGTGATAGGCCATGCCGTTCAGGATGGCGGCCATGCCGTGCTCCCGGATGCCGAAGTGGATGTAGCGGCCGTGACGGGCCTCGGGCCGGAACCGTTCGGCCGAGGCGATGTGGAGGCCATTAGAACCGGTAAGGTCTGCAGAGCCGCCGATGAGCTGGGGAACCACTTCAAACACCCGGTTGATGACCCGCTGCGAGGCCTTTCGCGTGGCCAGGGGGCCGTCTTCGGGCCGGAAATCGGCCCAATCCCGGCCCGAGAGGCCCTCGGGCAGGGTGCCCTGCCAGTACCGGTCCCATAGGCGCCCCAGTTCGGGATAGGCCCGGCGATACTCCTGGAGGAGGTTTTGCCACTTTGCCTCGCGCTCCTGGCCCAGTTTCTGGTGCCGCCGCATATAGGTGAGCACGTCCTCGGGCACCTCAAAGGGCCCATAGGGCCAGTTCAGGCGTCGCCGGGTTTCGGCCACGTTCTCCGGACCCAAGGGCGAGCCGTGCACCTTGGGGTTGTCCTGGAGCGGGCTGCCGTAGCCGATGTGGGTGCGTACGGCGATGATGGACGGCCGCTCGGTTTCGGCCTGGGCGGCCCGAATCGCCTGGTCGATGGCCTCCAGATCGTTGCCGTCGTCCACCTGCTGGGTATGCCAGCCGAAGGCTTCAAACCGTTTCAGGACATCTTCTCGCCAGGCCAGGCTCGTGGGGCCGTCGATGGTGATCTCGTTGTGGTCCCACAGCACGATGAGTTTGCCCAGCCGGTGTCGACCGGCCAGCTGGGCGGCCTCACAGGAAACTCCTTCCATCAGGTCGCCGTCGCTGGCAATCACATAGGTGTAGTGGTCCACCAGGGGAAACCCGGGCCGGTTGAACACCGCCGCCAGATGGGCTTCGGCCATGGCCATGCCCACGCTGTTGCCAAAGCCCTGGCCCAGGGGACCTGTGGTGGCCTCCACGCCGGGGGTAAGCCCGTATTCGGGATGCCCGGGTGTGATGCTGTTCAACTGCCGGAACCGTTTGAGGTCGTCCAGGGTTATCTCGAAGCCCGTGAGGTAGAGCAGGGCGTACAGGAGCATGGACCCGTGGCCGGCCGAGAGCACGAACCGGTCGCGGTTGGGCCAGTGGGGATTCCGGGGGTTGAACCGCAGGAACCGGTCCCAGAGCACAAAGGCCATGGGGGCCGCGCCCATGGGCATGCCAGGATGGCCCGAGCGGGCCTTTTCAATGGCATCAATGGCCAGAAACCGAAGGGCGTTGATCACCCGCTGTTCCAGCGTTTGCTGTTGCATGTTGCACCTTCCCGTTCACTGAGCCAGTATTATAGGGCTCTCTACCCTTTGAACCGGGAGGAAAACCGTGAAAACCGCAAGAAACGTGGGCCTTTTTGTGTTCCTTTGGGCGCTGCCCCTGGTGGCCGCCTCTCCCCGAAGCGTGCTGCAAACCGGCGTTCGGATCGAGAGTACCCGGGTGTTTCTCTGGCTGCGAAGCGCTGTGCCCGTGACCCGGCCCAATGTGTTCCTGCGCACCGAGGTAACGGATTCCACCATCGACTACGCCACTTACCGGGACTTTGCCCAGAACCTGTGGCTCCGCGATACCGTGGGCACCTACTTTGAGTTTGAACTCAAACAGCCCTGGGCCGACAGTGTGTACGTGTACCGGGCTCTGGCCGTGGACGCCGAGCGGTATTACCCCTACCTCACCGAGAACCGCCGGTTTCGGCTCCGTCGCACCCCCAGGGGCTGGCAGGAGGGCCTGGTGGTCACCCTGGGCCCCTTCCTCGCTCTGCCCTCGGAAACCACCATGACCGTGTTCTGGTGGGCCAACCGGCCGGTACAGGCTCGGGTGGAAGCCCGGGACTCACTGGGCCATCGATTTTGGGCAGAGGCCGCCCCGGGGATCCGGCAGGAAGCCACGCTGCAGGGCCTGCGCCCGGCCACAAGGTATCGGTACCGAGTGCTCCTGATGGCAGACGACGACACCTTCCATACCCGCTGGTTCACCTTCCGCACCCTCTCCCGGAGCCGGGTGCGGCTGGTCGTGACCGGCGACAGTCGGATGTCCTGGCGGCTTCCGGAAACCGGCGGCCGGGTGAACCGTGTGGCCTACCGGGTGGTACAGGAGATCATGCTGGCCCTCTACCGCGAACGGCCCGATGCTATCGTGTTTACCGGCGACCTGGTGAGCGGCTACGCCCGGGACACAGCCTTCGCAACGCTCCAGCTCCGAACCTGGCTGGATGCCACCTGGCCAGTAAGCGCCTGTGTGCCGGTGCTGCCCGTGATGGGCAACCACGATGCTGCCGTCACCACCATCAAACTGAAGGATGTTCAGGAAAACCCGGCCCTGCGGCCCTGGCTGGGCGAAGCCGTGTGGGCCCGGATCTTCACACTGCCCACCAACGGCCCCCGGGCACCCAGGGGCGCCCGACCCTACGCCGAGAACGTGTACTACTGGGACCTGGGGCCTGCACGCCTGATCGTGCTGAACAGCGACTACGGCTATGCCGAGTTTTCCGGCCCCCGCGGCCACCGCAAAAAGCCCCGGCCCCGGGTTGACCACCGGCAGCGGGAATGGCTGCAGCAGGTCACCCGGAACCTCCGCAAATTCGCCATCGTGGCCTATCACGAGCCCGCGTATCCGGTGATTGCCGGTCACTCCCTGGACCGGTACCCGGAGGCCCGGGATACCCTGTGGCAAACGCTTCTGGAAACCCCGGTTTCCCTGGTGTTCAACGGCCACGAGCACCTGTATGCCCGCAGCGTGATCGATTCCACCGTGGACCCTCGCTGGCATCGAGCCATCACCCAGGTGGTGACCGGCCGGGCCGGTGCCCCGCTGTACTCGCCCCACTTCCGGCACCTACCGGTGCCGCCCTATGTGCGGCGACTCTCGCCCCAGGAGAGTTATGCCCTGGTCACCGTAGACACTACCGGAGCCACCGTGGTGGTCCGGAACCTGGCCGGTGAGGAACTGGATCGGTTCCATCTGACCCAATGAAGCGCGAAACCTCGGCCCGACTGTTCCTGGATCCCCAGCAGGTGGCCCGGATCCAGGACCTTTCCCTCCGGGCCCGCCTGATCGTGGAGGGCTTCCTGGTGGGGCTTCACCGCAGCCCGTACCACGGGTTTTCCGTGGAGTTCAAGGAGTACCGCGAATACACGCCGGGCGACGATCCCCGCTGGATCGACTGGAAGGCCTATGCCCGGTCCGACCGTTTCTTCGTCAAGCGGTTCGAGGAGGAAACCAACCTGAGGGCCTATCTCCTGGTGGACGCCTCGGCTTCCATGGGGTACCCGGAGGGCGCCCACTCCAAGCTTGCGTATGTGGTGAACCTGGCAGCGGCCCTGGCCTACCTGTTTTATCTGCAGCGCGACGCCACCGGCCTTATGGCCTTTGACGGCGGCATCCTGGCTCATCTGCGTCCCCGAACCTCCCGGGTGCATCTCCATCAGTTGTTTTCGGTGCTGGCCCATCTCCGCCCCCAGGGGACCTCGGCCCCGGAAAAGCCCCTGCACCTGCTTACCGAACGCCTCAAGAAGCGGAGCCTGGTGATCCTGTTCAGCGATCTGATGACCCGGCCTGAGCCCCTGCTGCGGGCCCTGAGTTTCCTGCGGCAGAGAAAGCACGAGGTCATCGTGTTCCATGTGCTGGCTCCGGAGGAACTCCGGCTGGAGTCCCAGGGGCCGGCCGTGTACCGCGACCTGGAAACCGGTGAACGCCTGGCCTTTGATCCCCGTACCTACGGCAAGGACTACGAGCAGCGAATCCAGGCCTTTGTGCAGCATCTTCGGTGGAACCTGAGGGCCCGGAACGTGGATTACCAGTTCCTGCGGACCGACGAGCCCTTTGACCGCGCCCTCCTGTTTTACCTGAAAAAGCGGGAACGGCTACCGTGACCTTTACCCATCCCCAGTTCCTGTGGTTCCTGTCCCTGGTGGTGGTGCCCATCCTCCTGCACCTTTTGGGCAAGCGGCGTCGCCACGAGCAACCCTTTTCCTGGGTACGGCTCCTGGCCGAAGCCCAACACGAAGGGCGGTACCGCAGCCGTCCTGTGGAATGGCTGATCCTGCTTTTGCGCGTGCTCGCGGTGGCCAGCGTTATCCTCGCCCTGGCCGGCGCCCACTGGGGCCCCTTGCCTGCGGTGAAAACCGTGGCCATAGATCTTTCGGGGTCCACCCAGGGCCTGGCTCAGGAGATGGCCCGCGTGGTGCCGGTCCTTCGGCAGCGGTTTCCCGAGGCCCAATGGGTGTAC
>WGAB01000002.1 GCA_015489295.1 Caldifarciminota bacterium | reverse complement strand
GGCAGCCGCTCCAGCGTACGCTGCGACGCCCTCATCCTGGACGAGCACTCCCGCAGCGACACCTACCCCTACATTGAGATTGAAGAGGAAGAGGTGGACATCGCCCACGAGGCCACGGTCGGCCGGATCGGCGAAGACCAGATCTTTTACCTCATGAGCCGGGGCCTGAAGGAATCGGAGGCCTATACGCTGATCGTGCTCGGATTCATCCAGGCCTTTACCAAGGAACTGCCCATGGAGTACGCCGTGGAACTCAACCGCTTGATTGAGCTGGAAATGGAGGGTTCGGTAGGATGAAGGAGATGACCGCTTTGCCCGTAAACGCCCAGGCGCTGGAAGAAATCGCCCGTGTTCGGACCGAGCCCGGAGACTGGCTGGAACGCCGGCGCGCCGCCTGGCAACAGGCGGAAACGCTGAACTGGCCGGAATCCAAGTACACGCGGTTCAAGGGTCTGGACCTCCAGGATTTCCAGACCCTGATCCCCGCCACCTCCTTTTTGCCTCTGTTGCCCGCCTATCTGCGTGAGGTGGTGCGCGACGAGCGCCACAGCGTGGTGGTGCAGGTGAACGCCGAGGTGGCCCTGGTGCGGCTGTCTCCGGAACATCGGGAGGCGGGCCTGGAGGTGCTGGACTTTGATGTGGCCCTTCGGCAGAAACCCGAACTCGTGGCCCGGCACTTCGGGGGCCTGATCCCGCCCGACGAAGACCGCTTCGTGGCCTTGGTGCATGCCTTGCGATCGGGCGGTGTGTGGGTCCAGGTGCCCGAGGGCGCGGAACTGAGCACGCCGGTCTATCTGCTTCAGGTGGTCACCGAGCCCCGGGCTGCCGTGTTTTCACCGGTGGTGGTGGTGGCCGGAGCCAAAAGCCGGCTGGATCTCGTGTTTGAAACCCTTTCGGGCCCTGCAGCGGAACCCGCCCTGGTGGCGGGCACCCAGGAGTTCTATGTGGGGCCGGGGGCCCGCGTGGGCATCCATCGCCTGGAGAACTGGAACCTGAAAACCTGGGTGGCGCTCCATCGCCGGGCCCGGCTGGCCGACCGGGCCTCTGTGCAGTGGGCCACCGCCTGGCTGGGAGGCCGGCTCACCTACGGCCGGGTGCATACCCTGCTGGCCGGCGATGACACCGAGGCCGAAGATGTCCAGGTGTTCTTCGCGAGCCACCGGCAGCACTTTGACCTTTCTACGCTGCTGGACCATCAGGGGCTCAGGACCCGGGGCAATGTGCTGGCCAAGGGTGTGCTCCGCGACCGGGCCCGGTCCGTGTTCTACGGCATGATCAAGATTGAGAAGAACGCCCAGTTCGCCGATGCCTACCTGGCTGATCATTCGCTGATCCTGAACCGGGGCGCCCATGCCGATTCAGTGCCGGGCCTGGAGATTGAAGCCCACCAGGTGCGGGCCACCCACGGCGCCACCGTGGGTCGCATTGACCGGGAAAAGGTGTTTTACCTGCAAACCCGGGGGCTTTCGGAGGACGAGGCCCGCAAGACCATCGTCGTGGGCTTCCTGAACCCGGCCCTTGAGCGCATCCCGGTGGCAACCATGCGGGATCATCTGCAGCATCTCCTGGAGAAGCGCTGGGCGGAAGGAGGGTAACATGCGCTGGCGGGTGGCGCCGGTGGACGCATGGCCTGAAGAGGGCGTGCGTACCGTGGAGGTGTCCGAAGACCTCCGGATCGCCGTGTTCCGGGTCGGCGGCCGGTTCTATGCTCTGGAGGACCGCTGCAGCCACGAAGACGCTCCCCTATCTGAGGGCGAGATCGTGGACGGGTGCTGCGTGAAATGTCCCTGGCACGGGGCCCGCTTTGACCTGGCCACGGGCCGTCCCCTCAGCCTGCCGGCCGTGCTTCCGGTGCAAACCTTTCCGGTGATTGTGGAAAACGGCCAGGTGTTCGTGGAGGTGCCGGAAACCCTGGCTTAGTGCCAGATGCCGGGGATGGGTTCCCCGCAATGGGGGCAGCGGCCGTCCGGACCGATCTCCTGGCGCAGGATCCGGTAGCCGATCCGCTCAATGAGCAGCGCCCCGCACCGGGGGCAGTAGGTGTTCTCGTAGGTTTTCACCAGGCCGGGCAGGTTCCCCAGGTAAATGAACTTCACGCCCTCCTCCCGGCCGATTTCCGCAGCCCGGAGCAGGGCCGACGGCGGAGTGCTCTCCGGCCCTTCGGTCATCCGGTAGTCCCGGTGATAGGCCGTGATGTGCCAGGGGATATCGGGCGAAACCGATACCAGGAACCGGGCGATTTGCCGGATCTCCTCCTCTGAGTCGTTCCACCCCGGTACCAGCAGGGTGGTGACCTCCAGCCAGAAGCCCATCTCGTGCACCCGCTGGATGGTTTCCAGCACGGGCTTCAGGGTGCCGCCCAGCCAGCGGTAGTTTTTGTCTTGAAAGGTCTTGAGATCAATGTTCCAGGCGTCCAGATGGGGCCGCAGGTACTCCAGAACCTCCGGTGTGGCATAGCCGTTGGAAACGAAGGCGGTTTTGAGCCCGTATTTCTTGGCCTCCTTGAACACGGCCACGGCCCATTCGGCGGTGATCAGGGGTTCGTTGTAGGAACTGGCCACGGCCCGGGCCCCGTACTTCAGGGCGAGCTGGATCATGGCCTGGGCCGTAACAGGCTGGGGCACGGTGCCGGCCACCGGGTCCCGCAGGGCCTGGGAGGTGATCCAGTTCTGGCAGAAGGGGCAGTGGAAATTGCAGCCCAGCATGCCGAAGGTCAGGATGTCGGTGCCGGGCAGCACATGGAACAGGGGTTTTTTCTCAATGGGGTCAATTTGAATGCCTGCCGTATAGCCGAAGGGAACCCGCAGCACTCCCTGATCGTTGAACCGCACCTTGCAAATGCCCTGTTTCCCGGGGAAGATCACGCACCGGTGGGCGCAGGCGAGGCAGCGCACCTTACGGTCGGGCAGTTTTTCGTAGAGTTCACCTTCGGCCGTGAAGCGGGCCAGGATTTCACCCAGTGTAGAGGGTTTGTGGCTCATCAAGGTTAATTGTGGGGAGAAATTCGGCCGCGGTCAAGGCCGCTGCCCGACGGCATAGCAAAGGAGCCTACGGCTTACCGATTTTCCGTAGTTTTCTTGAGTTCGCGGGCGTAGGCGTAGAACTCCTCCAGGCTCATTTCGCGGAGGAACACGAGACCCCGGGTGGCCCGGATCAAGGGGCTCGTGTGGCCGTGGAAGAACTCGCGGCCCAGCAGGCGCTTGAGTTTCTGGTACTGCTCCACCTGGATCTTCTGGGCCAGTTCCGAGAAGGGGCCGTCGTGTTCGTAACTCGGGAACGAAGCGGCCCGCTGGGATCCGAAGGCGTTCATGAAGGCGTTTTCCATCACGGCGAACATGTTGAGCGACACGGGCACAAAGACATTGGCCTCGGAGGGATGGAACCGGTACCACACATTGCGGTATCCCACTACCACGAGGTCGTGGCGGCCGGATTCGCGCTCGTAGATCTTCAGGGCCTCGGCGATGGCCTGGAGCACCTTGTAG
>WGAB01000001.1 GCA_015489295.1 Caldifarciminota bacterium | reverse complement strand
GCGCTAAACGCCGGATTCTCTGAGCCGACGCAACGGCCACACCTCACCGTCTTTGGGGAACCACACCCGGAGGGTTTTGGGAATCCACGCCTCCATCTGGGCCCGGAGGGCGGCTTCCGGCTGGTCCGGGTACCGGTGCACCACGGCCAGGTGCCGGGCACCCGCGGCCCGGGCCAGCAGTGCGGCCTCCAGGGGCGAGAGGTGGCCCCGAACCGGACGGAGGTACGAAACCTCGGTCACCAAAAGGTCCACGCCTTCCAGGGCAAGGGCCAGGGCCGGATCGTACCCGGTGTCGCCGGTGTAGGCCAGGGAAAAGGTGGGGTGCTGGAACCGATACCCCTGGCTTTCCTCGGTGTGCAGGGTGGCGAACACCGTGATCCGGAGCAGGCCGGCCTCCAGCACCGTGCCCGGGGGCACCTCGTGGAGCGTGAGGGTCATCCCGGGGATCTCCAGGGGCAGGTTCCAGGGGTGGAGCAGGGTTTCCAGGAACCGGCCCAGGCCCGGCGGCCCGTAGATTTCCAGGTGCCGGGGACGTCGCCGGGTGTTCTTGAGGGCGAAGAACAGGGTGGCGAGGTCCGCCGTGTGGTCCAGGTGGAAATGGGTCAGCAGGATCCGCCGGAGGCCGGTCAGGCCCAGGCGCCGGACCGCCGCCTGCAGCACGCCGGGGCCCAGGTCTACGAGCCAGGCCCGGCGGTCCACCTCCAGGAGCAATGCGGTAGGCAGGCGGTGCCCGTCGGGCACGCCGGTGCCGGTTCCCAGGAAAACCAGCCGATCAGCCACGGTGCCAGAGGCGGTGCCACCAGCGGCGCCAGTGGTGCCAGAAGGGGGGCGATGCGGGTTCCTCCAAGGGTTGCTCCACCGGGGTTCCGAGGAGGAGCCCGGCGTATAGCCGGAACTCCCAGCGGGCCAGATCGTTGCCCGGCCGGTTCCCGTAGTTGCGGATCCAGGTGCGGCGGATTTCGTTGACCAGGGTCCAGCGGGGGCTGAGGTACCGCACCTGCACGCCGGCGCTCAGGCGACGGTCCACGATGCCCGAAGGCGTGGCAATATCGGGCACCTTCAGGGTGTCGTTTTCGTAGGAAACCCCCAGCGGGCCGTCGCCGTGGGCCAGGTACTCCACCGAGCCCGCAAACCGCCAGGGCCCCCAGTGGTAGGTGAGTTCCCCGTAGCCGGTGACCACATCCGAGCCGGTCCACAGGCCCAGGGGCAGGCCCCAGTACAGGTAGCTGTTGGCCCGGGAGAGGTGGAAAAAGGTCCAGCGGCGGGCAAAGGCGTGTTCCAGCACCAGCCGATAGGAGCCCCGCTGGATCCAGGTGCCCACCTGGTAGGCGTACAAGCTGGTGCCCCAGTCTTCCTCGGTGGTCACCAGGAAATCGTCGTTGAAGAAGGTGCCGTACAGGAGCCAGCCCGGCCGCGGCCGCAGCGTGAGGTCCAGCATGCCCACCAGGTTGTCCAGGTTGGTGGTGCCCCGGCGCTGGGTCACATAGTAGAGGTCCACCGGGTTGATGTACTTGAGCGGGTCCGATCCCGGCCCGTAGAGCACCCCTTCGTTCAGGCCGATGATGAGCCAGGGGGTCGGATGGAACTCCACCCGCTGAAACGAAAACCGCCGGTTCGGAAAGGTATCCGGCAGCCAGGCATGAAACACGGTGAACACGAAGGGCCGGATCCGCCACCGCACGAAATATAAAAAGGAAAGGGGCTGGCTGAAGCCCGAAAGGATCAGGTTGTAGCGGACGCCGGGCCCGATGCGGACCCGCTGCTTGCCCGTAAGCACCACCAGGTTCGGGCGTTGATAGGCCAGGGTGAGCTCGTCGGTGCGCACATCAAACAGATCGCGCTGGCCGATCACCGGCTGGGGATCAAAGGTGTACAGCCGGAAATCCGGCTGCAGCAGGGGATCGTAGTAGGGTAGGGCCGGTGGGGCCCAGAAGGTGTGGTACAGCGCGCCCCGGGCGCGGACCCGGAGGGCTTTCCAGCGGAGCCAGGCGAAGGTTTCCAGTTGCGCATGGGCCTCGCGGAGGGAATCCTGGTCGGTCCATACCCCCCAGGTGCTCGTCATAAAGGAGAGGCCGGCCCGCTGTGCCGGCAGGGTGGGCGGCAGCATGAGATCCAGGAAGGTCCAGGAGAGCCGCCCGAGCCCGTGCTCTGCGGCCCGGGCCACGGTTTTGAGGACGGCATCCGAGGGCATGCGGGGATCGGCGGGGTTCTGGAGGCCCGACCAGGCGAGAACCAGCGTCAGAACAAGCAACATCGTTGCGGCTCCTTTTTCCGAGCCCATATATTAAAGGGCATGCGTCTGTACAACACCCTCACCCGTCGGAAGGAACCCTTTGAGCCATTGAACCCTCCCCGGGTGGGCTTCTACATGTGCGGCATGACCGTGCAGGATCGCCCCCACCTGGGCCACCTACGCACCTTCCTGGCCGGCGATGTGCTGCGCCGGTACCTGGAGTTCAAGGGGTATCAGGTGGTGTATGTGCAGAACTTCACCGACATCGACGACAAAATCATCCAGCGGTCCCACCGCGAGGGCGAAGACTGGCGGGCCATCGCCCAGCGGTACATTGACGAGTACCTGGAAACAGCCCGGCAGATGAACCTGAAGCCCGCCACCTACTACCCCCGTGCCACCCTGCACATCCAGGAGATCATTGAGACCGTGCAGAAGTTGCTGCGCCAGGGGGTGGCGTACAAGGCCGGGGGCTCCGTGTACTTTGACCTCACGAAGTTTCCGGCCTACGGCCGGCTGTCGGGCAAGCGGCTGGAGGACCTTCTGGCCGGCTATCGGGTGGAACCGGCGCCGGGCAAGCGGAACCCGGCGGACTTCGCCCTGTGGAAGGGCTGGAAGCCTGGCGAGCCTTACTGGTACGCCCCCTTCGGCAAGGGGCGGCCCGGCTGGCATATTGAGTGCTCGGTGATGTCCACCCATTACCTGGGCCAGCCCTTTGACATCCACGGCGGGGGCATGGACCTCATCTTTCCGCACCACGAGAACGAGATCGCCCAGGCCGTGGCGGCCCATGGCAAGGACTTCGCCCGCTACTGGTTCCATGTGGGCTTCGTACGGGCGCGGGGCGAGAAGATGTCCAAGTCCACCGGCATCTTTACGCCGGTGCTGGAGGCCCTGAAGCAGGTTTCGGCCAATGCCCTGCGGCACTACCTGCTGTCTACCCATTACCGCAACCCCATTGACTTTGACTTCGCCCATGTGCACGACTCCGAGCGGGCCCTGGAGCGCCTGTTCGCCGGACTGGAGGAAGTGGAGGGCACGGGAACGGTGCAGGACCTGCAGCAGGTGCCGGTGGCCCAGGAGCTGCTGCAGCGGTTTGAGGAGCGGATGGACGACGACCTGGATACCCCCGGCGCCCTGGCCGTGCTCTTTGAGGGGCTTTCGGTGTTGCGCAAGACCTCCGGGGCGGAGCAGCGGGCCGTCAAAACGGCCCTGGAGGTCATCCTCAACACCCTGGGCTTTCGGCCGCCCGAACGCACCCCGGCGGCCGATGTGCTGAACCCGGTGATGGACATCCTGCTGGAGGTTCGGCGTCGGCTGCGGCAGGAAAAGCGGTTTGACCTCGCCGATTACATCCGCGACAGCCTGATGGCTGCCGGCATCGTGCTGGAAGACACCCGGGAGGGAACCCGATGGAAATTCAAGCGTTGAAGCCGGTGTTTGAACAACTGGCCGGTGTGGCCCTGGACCTGCTCAAGGGCGAGGACTACGGAGAGGTCCGCCTCGTGGGCGTGGAAAGCGAAGAAATAGAGGTCTCCAACGGCACCGTGGAAACCCTGGGACGGGTGCAGCACGCCGGGGTGGCCGTGCGGGTGCTGTATCGCGGGTTCTGGGGATTCGCCGGTACCGACGACCTTTCCCTGGAGGGCGTGCATCGGGCGGTGCAGCGGGCCCGGGAACTGGCCCGGGCATCGGCCTCGACCGGTGGCAAAGGCGTGGTGCTCTCGGAACTGGAGCCCCAGCGCGGGGAATACCGCACGCCCTTTGAAAAAGACCCCTTCGCCGTGCCCCTGGACCAGAAGATCGCCCTGCTTTTGGCCGTAGACGAGATCCTGCGCAAGGGAAAGTACACGGTCAACACCTCCGCCAGCCTGCAGTATCGCAGGGTGTACCAGGTGTTCGCCTCCACCGAGGGCACCTGGGTGGCCCAGGAGATCCTGGAAACCGGGGGCGGATACAGCGTGTATGTGGTCAAGGACGGGCTTCTGCAGGTGCGCTCCTACCCCGCATCCCACGGGGGCAACCTGCGGCGGGCTGGCTTTGAGTTCATTGAGAGCCAGGACTTTGTGAAGCACGCCCCGCGCATCCTGGAAGAGGCCGAGCAATTACTCTTTGCCCCGCCGGCGCCAGAGGGCGAGCTGGACTTGGTAATCCACAATTCCCAGATGGTGCTCCAGATCCATGAGTCCGTGGGCCACGCGCTGGAACTGGACCGCGTGCTCGGCTGGGAGCGGGGGTATGCCGGCGAGAGTTTTGCTACGCTGGAGAAACTGGGTTCTTTTCGTTACGGGTCGCCCCTCATGCACATCACCTCCGACAGCACCGTGCCCGGTGGCGTGGGCACCTACGGCTGGGACGACGAGGGGGTGCCGGCCCAGCGTACCGACCTGGTGCGCGAGGGGATCCTGGTGGGCTATCTGATGTCGCGGGACACCGCGCCCATCATCGGGCGGACCTCCAACGGCGCCGCTCGGGCGGCCGACTGGTCGCGGCCGCCGATCGTGCGCATGACCAATGTCAACCTGGAGCCCGGCACCGAGCCCCTGGAGAGCCTGATTGAGGGCGTGAAGGACGGCCTCTTTTTGATGACCAACCGGAGCTGGTCCATTGACCAGCGGCGGCTGAACTTCCAGTTTGAAACGGAGATCGGCTGGCGGATCCGCAACGGCAAGCTGGCCGAGGTGGTGCGCAACCCGGTGTACACCGGGATCACGCCGGAGTTCTGGGCCAAACTGGACGGCCTGGGCAACGACTGGGTGCTGTGGGGCCTGGGCAACTGTGGCAAAGGGGAGCCGCCCCAAACCATGCGGACCGGCCACGGTACGCCCTCGGCCCGGTTCCGCCGGGTTCGGGTGGGGCACAGCCACGATTGAGCCAGGCCTTGAGGCAGCGGGCAAAAATCTCCCTGGGCATTTCTTGACTTGCCTGGGGCAGGGTGTTAAAATCGCCCAAAAACCACAAGGAGGTTTGTAGGATGCAAGGTCTCGTTGAGTACTTCCAGAAGGGCGGCGGCATGATGTGGTTGCTCCTGGCCGTGGCGATCCTGGCGACCATCATCATCCTGGAGCGGCTCTTCACCCTCTACATCAAGGCGCGCACCAGCCCGGTGAAGCTTGTGGAAAAGGTCATTGACCTCATCACCAACGAGTCCATGGACAGTGCCCTGGAGTTCCTGGCCAAGCATAAGAGTCCGGTGGCCAAGGTGCTGCTCGCAGGGCTGGCCAAGGTAGACCGGGGGCGGGCTGTGGTAGAGGAGGCCATGGCTTTGAAGGCGTCCACGGAACTGGCCTTCCTGGATCGTGGCATGATTTACCTCTCGGCCGCGGCCACCGTGGCTCCGATCCTGGGGTTCCTGGGTACCGTCACCGGAATGATTAAAGCCTTCCAGGCCATCGCGCTGGCCGGCGAGGTGGAGCCGACCCTGGTGGCCTCCGGTATTTCGGAAGCCTTGATTACCACTGCCACCGGTTTGTTGATTGCCGCGCCGGTGGCCATTTTCTACGCCATGTTCTCTTCCAAGATCAACGGCTACACCCGGGATATGGAAGAGGCCTCCAACATGCTCCTGGAATACCTCCTGGAAGAGGGATACATCAAGGAAGCCGTGTAAACCATGGCCCTGTTCAAGAGGCGACGGAGAACCGAGGACGAGGTGGAGATCCCCACCGCGTCCATGGCGGACATCGCGTTCCTTCTCATCATCTTCTTCATGACCACGAGCATCTTTGCGCGCGACAAGGGCCTGAAGCTGGTGCTTCCGGAAAAGACCCAGCAGGTGGTCAAACTCACGAGCAAGAACCTTCTGAAGATCTCCATCAACGACCAGGGTGAGGTTTTCGTGGGCGACCAGAAGGTGAATACCCTCGACGAGATGCAGGCCCTGGTCGAGCAGAAGCTACAAGAGAACCCCAAGATGGTGGTGCTCCTGAAGCCCCATGTCCACGCACCCTACCACAAGATGATCGAGGTGTTTGACCGGCTCAAGAAGATGAAGGTTACCCGTCTGGCCCTATCGGTCATCAAACCCGAGGGGGGCGCATAGCGATGAAACTCAAGCGGAAGGAACGCGCCAAACTCATGATCCCCACGGCCTCCATGTCGGACATCGCCTTTCTCTTGATCATCTTCTTCATGCTGACCACGGTGTTCCGCAAGGAGATCGGGTTGAAGGTGGTGCTGCCGCAGGCCGAAACCACCGAGCGCATCCTCAAAAGTCGGGATCTGGCCAATATTTACATCGACCGGGAAGGGCGGATTTCGGTGGACGACAACCTGGTGTCGCCGGAGCAGGTCAAAATCGCCTTCAAGATCAAGATGGCCCAGAACCCTGCGACGATTGCCCAGATCAAGGCCGACAAGGACGCCGACTACGGGCCGGTGTGGGAAGTGATCGATGCCCTGCGGGACGCCCAGGCCTTCCGGGTGGTGTTCGCGACCGAGTACAAGCGCCGTAAACGGGGTTGACGACATGAAAAAGCCGGAGTAGATTAAAAAATCATGGCCGAACAGGAAAAGCGGGAAAAGAAGTTTGTGAAGTCGGAGGAACTGGCCGACCGATATCCTCTTTATATCCAGGTGGCGACCACCATTACGCTGATTTTGTTTATCCTCATGTTCCTCACGGTCAAAACCCTGGAGGTCAAGCCCTACAAGCCCCGGTCCGAGGTCGCCACGCTGGTAGAGGAAATCCCTGAGCAACTGGAAGAATACGAAGAGCCACCGCCTCCGCCCAAGCCCAAGCTGCCGGTGCAGGTGGAGGAGACCACCTCCGAGGCCGAAGAAGAGGAAGAAGAGGAGATCGAATTCACACCCACCACGGAGTTCAACGAGCTCGAGGTTCCGCCGCCTCCGAAGGTGGATACCACCTACGAGTTCTATGCGGTGGAGGTGAAACCCAGGATCATCAAGCGGGTCGAGCCCGAGTATCCGGAACTGGCGAAGAAGGCGGGGATCGAGGGCCAGGTCTTTGTCAAGGTCCTGGTGGACGAAACCGGCCACGTCATCGACGCCAAGATCCTGAGGAGTACCAACGAGATCTTCAACGAGCCGGCCTTGCAGGCCGCGCGTCAGTTTGTTTTTTCTCCGGGGATGCAGCGAGACCGCCCGGTCAAGGTCTGGGTGGCCATCCCCTTCCGTTTCAGGCTGACACACTGAGTGGGCCGATGTCTTTGTAAAAAAGGAGGTTTTCGGCTATGGGCGTTGTTCGCAAGTGGGCTGCATTGGCCGCAATCCTATTGATTGCGGGCCAAGCACTGTTCGCCGGAACCACGGGTAAGATCGTCGGTCGGGTTACCGACAAGGAGACCGGCGATCCCCTGCCCGGCGCCAACATCGTCATTGAAGGAACCACCATGGGGGCCGCCAGTGACGTGGACGGCTACTACGTGATCCTTAACGTGCCCCCCGGAACCTACACCCTCTCCTGCTCCTACATCGGGTACCAGGAGATGAAGGTGGAGAACGTGCGGGTGGATGCCGACCGCACCACCGAAGTCAACTTCGCCCTGTCTCCGGCCACCATCGTCACCGAGGTGGTGGAGGTCACGGCCAAGGAGCCGGTGATCAAAAAGGATCTCACCGCCAGCGTGGATATCGTGAAGAGTGAAGAGGTGGCGGCTCTGCCCGTGACCGACGTGGCCCAGGTGGTGACCCAGCAGGC